>JAAYJP010000235.1 GCA_012522875.1 Clostridiales bacterium
AAAATCCCCCGGGTGCTCCAAGCGCTGGAGGAAGGGCGCGGGCATTGAGGAGCCGGCCCGGACGTTGCTTGCATCTTTGGAAATGCCGCGGCATTGGGGGCGAGCACCCGCCATTATTTCCTCTTTGCCGGGGATGGCGCGAACAAGGCTGAGTGCCTGAAACCCATGGTCCGGCTGGCCTTGGGTAGAAAGAGCTGCCCCGGCCGCTGTTTTCATGCAATACGCTGGGCACAGCAAATACAGCACCTTGGGCCTGGCCAGAATGCACCCGGGAGCGGCCCAGCCATATGAAGCGTGTCGTTGACAGCCATCGCCGGCGTCACAAGGCAGCCGATGATCATTGCCTGCCCAACCTGTTGTAACAACACCTGGCCCGGTGGCATCGGCAACTGCGGCCTTCCCCCTGCAGCTGGCTGATCCATATCACAGGGAACGGCATCATGAACTGACGCCTGACGCTTTTCTTATGCCTATGCCCATGCCCGGCTTCCTGGCCGCAGCCACGGCTTTAACCGCGGATAACATTCTCGGCCGTTACAGCTACGCTCACAAGGACCGTTTCCTTTCTGTTGCCCCAGGCACGCAGGGTTACGCCCATAACGCCTTCAAACCACAAGCGGATGATGGGGCTGCCTCATCTTCCGGCCATTTCCGCACAGCGATAATGAAAGGGGCAGCATCGCCTGCTGCTGGCTGGAAGGCGCAGCCCACAGCGCAGAGGCATTACCGGTCTATGGGCAAAATGGGGTTTGCTGGCTCTGGAATCCCTTTGGTATATCCGAAAGAGCCGCAATCAAGCAGATGTGCTGGAAAAAAACAGAAGTCAAAAAGGAGGCCCCTCCGGCAAAGGGCTCCTTCTTTATGGTGCTGCGCCGTGCCGTTGAGTCAACCATGCAGGGTTTTTCGGGACAAGGGTGCTCCGTTCCGGGCGTGGTGGTTTAATTTTCTTGCTCAGGGCCCTTGACTTCAAGGTTAAAATACTATATGTTGTGTTGGCCACTATAGAAACCACAACATATACTGGCAAATTTGGTGAGAAGGAAGATGCCAGCATGAAGATTGCCGGCCTGCAAAAGCTAACCCTATTGGACTATCCAGGCAAAGTGGCATGTACTGTTTTTGCATCTGGCTGCAACTTCCGATGTCCTTTCTGCCATAATGCGGCACTGGTGCTGCCGGAGCGCAAACAGGCAGACATTCCGGAAAGCGATGTGATTGCCTTCCTCAGGAAGCGCGCGGGCCTCCTGGAGGGGGTCTGCCTCAGCGGCGGGGAACCGCTGCTGCAGCAGGGAATTCGCGCATTCCTGCGGCGGATAAAGGAGTTGGGATACTTCGTCAAGCTGGACACAAATGGGAGCCGCCCTGAGCTGCTCGGCTGCTTGATGGAGGAGGGACTGCTTGATTACGTAGCCATGGATATCAAGAACACGCCGTCCAAATACGCGCTGACAGCCGGCGTGCCGGGGATGGACACGGCCCCGGTCATCCAGAGCGCGGAGCTGCTGATGTGCGGACGCATCCCATATGAGTTCCGCACGACGGTGGTCCGGGAGTTCCATACGCGGGATGATCTTGTTGATATCGGAAGATGGCTAAAGGGTGCGCAGCGCTATTTCCTTCAGGGTTTCGTGGATTCCGGGGATTTGATTGCATCAGGGCTGCATCCGGCCGAACCCGAAGAATTGGCCAGGGCAATCCAGCTTCTAAAACCCTTTTTTAATGAAACAGCACTCAGGGGAGTGTAGGCATATACCATTTCAAAGGAGAATGCAACATGTACCAAGTCATAAAGCGCAATGGGCAGACAGCGGCCTTTGACATTGCAAAGATTTCTTCGGCAATCAAAAAGGCGTTTGATGCGCTGGAAAAAAATTACACAGACAATGTGATTGATTTCCTTGCGCTGAAGGTGACCGCTGACTTCAACGGGAAAATCAGCGGCGGGTTGGTGAGCGTTGAAGATATCCAGGACAGCGTGGAAAGCGTGCTGTCCCAGGCAGGCTACGCAGATGTGGCCAAGGCCTATATCCTCTACCGCAAGCAGCGTGAGAAGCTGCGCCTGATGAAATCAACCTACCTGGACTATCGCGACATCGTCAACAGTTATGTCAATGTGACGGATTGGCGCGTGAAGGAGAACAGCACCGTTACCTACTCAGTGGGCGGCCTGATCCTGTCCAACTCCGGCACCATCACCGCCAACTACTGGCTCAGTGAAATATATGATGAGGAAATCGCCAATGCCCATCGCAACGCGGACATCCATCTGCATGACCTGAGCATGCTTACGGGCTACTGCGCGGGCTGGTCACTCAAACAGCTCATCAAGGAAGGCCTGGGCGGTATTCCGGGCAAGATCAGCTCCAAGCCTGCCAGCCACCTGGCTACCCTGTGCAATCAGATGGTCAACTTTCTGGGCATTATGCAGAATGAATGGGCCGGCGCCCAGGCCTTCTCTTCCTTTGACACCTACCTGGCTCCCTTTGTCAAGGCAGACAACCTGCGCTATGAGGAGGTCAAGAAGGCAATTGAATCCTTTATCTTCGGCGTGAATACCCCCAGCCGCTGGGGTACGCAGGCGCCGTTTTCCAACATCACGCTGGATTGGATTGTCCCACCGGACCTTGCCGAGTTGCCATGCATCGTGGGCGGCAAAGAGCAGGACTTCTGCTACAAGGACTGCAAGCGCGAGATGGACATGATCAACAAGGCTTTCATCGAGATCATGATCGAAGGGGACGCGGACGGCCGCGGCTTCCAGTATCCCATCCCCACCTATTCCATCACCCGGGATTTTGACTGGTCAGAAACCGAAAACAACCGCCTCCTGTTTGAGATGACCAGCAAATACGGTACGCCCTACTTCAGCAATTACATCAACTCCGACATGGAGCCCAGCGATGTCCGCAGCATGTGCTGCCGTTTGCGCCTGGACCTGAGGGAACTTCGCAAGAAATCCGGCGGCTTTTTCGGCAGCGGCGAGTCCACGGGCTCCATTGGCGTGGTCACCATCAATATGCCGCGCATTGCTTTCCAGGCATCGGACGAACAGGATTTTTATCGCCGCCTGGACCGGATGATGGACATTTCCGCGCGCTCCCTGAAGGTGAAACGGGATATCGTTTCCAAACTGCTGCAGGAAGGGCTCTACCCTTACACCCGGCATTACCTGGGGAATTTTGACAACCATTTCTCCACCATCGGCCTGGTGGGCATGAATGAGGCTGCGCTCAATGCCAAATGGGTGGGACAAAGCCTTGCCAATGAGCCCGCACAGCGCTTCACGGCGGAGGTATTGGACCATATGCGGGAGCGCCTGAGCGACTACCAGGAGAAATACGGTGACCTGTACAACCTGGAGGCCACCCCGGCGGAGTCCACAGCCTACCGGCTGGCCAAGCACGATGTGAAGCGCTTTCCAGGCATCATCACCGCGGCGCAGGGCGGCGGTACGCCCTACTATACCAACTCCTCCCACCTGCCGGTAAGCTTCACGCAAGACATCTTCTCTGCCCTGGATATCCAGGACGGCCTGCAGGCCAAGTACACCTCCGGCACGGTGTTCCATGCCTTCCTGGGTGAAAAGCTTCCCGACTGGAAGGCCGCTGCCGCGCTGGTAAGAAAGATCGCTGAGAACTACAGCCTGCCTTACTACACCCTCTCGCCAACCTACTCGGTGTGCCCGGAGCATGGTTATATTGCCGGGGAACACTTCACCTGTGATCAATGCGGCCAGCCTGCTGAGGTGTACAGCCGCATCACGGGCTACTATCGCCCGGTACAGAACTGGAACGCCGGAAAAACCCAGGAGTTCAAGGAGCGCAGGGAATATGTTTCCCCGGTGTTCGGGCTTGACCTTGCCAAGGCCCCTGGGGCCTCACCCTCAAAGGCGCCGAAAACGGAAATAACCCGGGAGGGGGATATGCTGCTGTTTGTCACTGCGACCTGCCCCAACTGCCGCGCGGCCACGATGCTGCTGGACAAGGCGGGAATCACCTACAGCAAGCTGAACGCCGCGGAGAACAAGGAACTGGCGCTGCGCTACAGCATCAAGCAGGCGCCTACTCTGGCAGCGGTGCGGGGTGACAGCGTTTCACGCTTTGTAGGCGTCGCGGACATCAAGCGCTTCCTTCAAGCGCACCCCGTCACAGCTTGACTTGAAGAGAGGCAAATTCCTTTGTATGACATCCTGATTATTGGAGGCGGCCCTGCCGGCATGACGGCCGCGCTGTATGCGCTCCGGGCGGGCAAGACCGTTCTGCTGCTGGAGAAAAACGCCTTCGGCGGGCAGATTGCCTATTCCCCGAAGGTGGAGAACTTTCCTGGCACAGCCAGCATGTCCGGCAGCGATTTCGCCGACCGCCTTTTCAGCCAGGTAATCAATCTGGGTGCGGAGTTTGACATCGCTGCCGCTATCTGCGTTGAGGACCTGGGCACACACAAGGCCGTGCGGACGGACGACAGTGCGGTGCATCAGGCGCGCAGCGTCATCATCGCGGCGGGGGCGAAGCACCGGCACCTGGGTGCCCCTGGCGAACTGGAGCTGGCCGGGAAGGGCATCTGCTATTGTGCGGTCTGCGATGGGGACTTTTACCGCGGAAAAAAGGTGGCGATGGTGGGCGGCGGTAACACCGCGTTGCAGGAAGCGATTTTTCTTTCTGACATCTGTGAGCAGGTTACCGTCATCCAGAACCTGGACTTCTTTACGGGCGAGGAAAGGCTGGCCCGCGCGCTCCAGGGCCGCAGGAATGTCTCCTGTGTCTTCGGGGCCAAGGTCAGTTCCATTCATGGCGGTGATGGCGGGCTCTCCCACATAGTGGTGGGCAGGGAAACTTCCGGTGAAGAACTGCGCATCCCGGTGGACGGCCTGTTCGTCGCCATCGGCCTGGAACCGGAAAACAGGCCCTTTGCGGGCGTCGCCCGATTGAACGGTTATGGCTATATTGATGCTGATGAAGCCTGCCTGACGGGTACGCCGGGGGTTTTTGCCGCCGGGGATTGCCGCAGCAAGGCCGTCCGCCAGCTGACCACCGCCGTGGCGGATGGCACCGTTGCGGCTTTGGCCGCGCTCAGTTACCTGGCTTGAGTGATTTTGGCATAAAACGCAGGGGAAAAGGTGTCTGGGCGTGCATTTGCTTCCGGGATGCTGGGCAGCCAGGGAACAGCCTTCCAGTACTGACAGCCAGGAATACCAACACATAAAACGCTGCCCGCCGCAGCTCCCGGATAATTGGCCCGGGGATTTTTTGTGGTTGGCGCGGTTTTCCTTGCGCCAACCAGTAACCCCTGAATTCCTGGGATTCCCGGAAAAATCAGCATATTCCAACTGTTTTCCGGTGTGATTGGCGCCAGGATAATCCCTGGAAAGCGTTGAAACCCTTGCACTTGTCCGGGAGCGAAAACAAGATGTGTCGGCAAAAAGCACATCAGGCAGCCATGTTTGAGGGTGTGCTGCTGTTTGGCGGCGTCAGGCAGAATCCGGGGAAAAGGTGGGGCAGCGGGGGCTGAGCCCATGCTTCAGCAAGATTCACAGGATGAATGGACTGTTGACATAAGACCGGACTCCAGGCGGGCACTGGCAGCATGGGAGCCGCGCGGAAGCAAGAAGCGCGAACAATCCAGTGGCAGTGAATGGGTGAAACAGCACATGCTCATAACGATATCCGGTGAAAACTGCAAGGGGAAAGCAACGCTTGCTGATGAGAGATGCCCAACGATTGGCAAAGAACAAGGATGAAGCAAGAAGGGCCTTTGCTGCAAAACTGAACGATGCCTTGACAGGAATACACCTTATTTATGCAGTTGCGGAAAAAGAACTTCTCTCTCCCGTTCCTGCCGGCAGTATTCGCATTCCTGCAAGTGCAGGTTTGGCCACGATCAAAGAACGGTTTATGGCGAGAATTCATGGCAATTAACCGGCACCCGTTGCAGCAATGCTGGAGAAGAAATACGGTATCTTTGATACTGGGCCCTTTGATATCCGGGTTGAAAATGGAACATCTTCTGTTGATGATATCCTTGCCGCAATATGGCGAAAACAGGCAGGTTTCCGTTTCAGCCTGAGCAGGAAATTCGGGAACTATCTGATGGGTGATTTGCCCTGCATGGGCAGCTCCAGCCTGGGGTTTAACCGTTACCCTTTTTTCAAATCATGGCACCGTTGTTTGGACGCTGTTCTCTTCTTGGGAAAAAATACCCGATCAATGTGCTGCCTTCAGGTTTCCCACCTTTGCGTGACCATTCCGGAGGAGCGGCTTATTTTTTGATATTTTCCCACATACGGCATTCCCTCACCGTTCCCTGTACCGTCGCTGCTCCAGGATACTGAACAGGCTGCTGGCAAGCAGCGCCAACAGCGAGACGGGCAAGGCGCCTTTGATTATCATTGTTACATCCATGCTGCGGATACCATTGACAATCAGCACGCCCAGTCCTCCAGCCCCCACTGTTGCCCCGAGCGTAGCGGCGGAGATGTTGATGATGACCGAAGTCCGGATGCCGGCAAGGATGGCTGGCCCTGCCAGCGGCAATTGCACCCGCAGCAGCCGTTGGGCGGGCGTCATGCCCATCCCGTCAGCCGACAGCAGCACCTCCCCGGGTACGGCGTCCAGCCCCTGTATGGTGTTGCGGAGAATGGGCAGCAGCCCGTAGAACACCAGGGCGATGGCCACCGGCGTCTGCCCATAGCCCATCAGGGGGACAGAGAGCGCCAGCACTGCAGACGAAGGAACGGTCTGCAAAAAGGTGGCCGCGCGCAACAGGGGCTCCCTGAACTCGCTGAGCATGCGAAAACGCACAATCAGCCCCAGCGACAAACCAATCGCTGTGGAAATGCTTGTGGAAAGCAATACAAGCCCCAGGTGCTGGAGCATATAGTCGGCCAGCGTCGCCCGTTGGCGGAATATCTCCTTACCGCCGAACACCTGTTTCAGAAAGCCTTCCAGCCACTCGAATCTGTAGACCGCCAGCAGGAGCAGCAGCAGCCAAAACAACGCCGCCAGCCAACGCCGCCACTCAGCGCGCATCCTGCTCGGCCTCCCCAAAAAACCGCAGCAAGCCAGCGAAATCAAGAACCCCGAGGATTTCCCCGCCCTCCGTGACCGCAAGCCGCTCACAGCCCTTTTTCAGCATCATCGCCAGCGCGTCTGTCAGGGGCAAATCGGCGGCTATGGTACAGCCAACCTTCCCCTCCGCGTCCTCCCGAACGCATGCTGCCCGCACCTGATGGCGGGTGAGCAGTTTGAGGGCCATCTCCGAACCGAAAAAAGCCTGGCTGAAAGCATCGCCCTCCGTGAACACCAACTCCCTGGGCGTTCCGGAGCTCACAATCCGCCCTTCCCGCATCAGCAGGATTCTGTCGCCCATCGTCAGCGCTTCGGAAACATCATGGGTAACAAACAGCACGGTTTTATTCAGCGTCTTCTGGATATCCAGGAAGGAGCGCTGCAGGCGTTCGCGGTTCAGGGGGTCCACCGAACCAAAGGGCTCGTCCATCAACAGGATGGGCGGGTCCGCGGCCAAAGCGCGTGCGACGCCCACACGCTGCGCTTCACCGCCGGAGAGCTCATGTGGGTACTTGTCCAGGTACTTGTCAGGCAGCCCTGTCAACGCCATGAGAAATGCTGCCCGCTTGGCAATATCTTCCTTTTTCCACTTGAGCAGCTCGGGTACCACGGAAATATTGCGGCGCACCGTATAGTGCGGGAATAGCCCCACATTCTGCACCACATAGCCAATCCCGCGGCGCAGGGTTTCCGGAGGCGTACTCCGGATATCCCGCCCGTTGACCTTTACGGTGCCGGAATCAGCTGGGGTCAGGGCGTTGATGAGGCGCAGAAGGGTTGACTTGCCGCAGCCGGAGGGCCCCAGCAAAACGCACAACTCACCCTCAGGCACACTCAGGTCCACCCCGCGCACGGCGGGAACCCCTTGATAGGCCTTGGAAAGCCGCTCAGCCCGAATCATGCCGCTTCCCCCTTTCAGCCAGTTTTACGGCGCCCTCCAGCAGCGCGTCCATCAGGAGGGTCAGAGTGATCAGCGGGAGGGTGCCAAGCAAAATCAGGTCCGGCGCCGACTGTGCCAGGCCAAGGAAAATGAAGCTCCCCAGCCCTCCCCCACCGATCAGCGCGGCCAGGATGGCGTTGCCCATCCCCTGCGTAAAGGCCGTGCGGATACCGCCCAGGATGAGCGGTACTGCCAGGGGCAGTTGTACCTTCAGAAATACCTGCCTGCCTGTCATTCCCAGGGAGGAGGCGGCCTCCACCACCGCCGGGTCCGCCATGGATAATCCGGCAAACGTGTTGTTGAGCACCGGGAAAATCGCGTACAGGAACAGGGCGATCCAAGCGGGCCAGAAACCCACGCCGCTGACTCCCCAGCCTTTGAGCACCGCGCTGTTGGCTCCCAGCCAGGCCAGCGGAGCCATCAAAAGCCCCAGCAGGGAAAGGGTTGGAACCGTCTGGGCAAGATTCACCAGAAAAAATACCGGACGCTTGAATTTCTTCCTTGAAAACAGCAGGAAGGTCAACGGGATGCCCGCGGCCGCGGCTGCGGCAGTGGAAGTGGCAGCCAGTGCCAGGTGCCTGCCGGACTGTGCAAAGAAAACCTCCTGGCGGGAAGCATATTCCCGCAGGAGGGACAGTGTGTCAAAGCGGCCCAGAATCAGAAGCGCCGCTGCCACAATCAGCGGAGCCAGGTAGAGGCAACCGGCTTTCTTCCCCTCTGCGCTGTCCCACAGCATCATCAGGGAGGCCGCCATGGCTGCCCAGAAGCCTGCGCCGATGGAGATCCGCGCGGTTTCATCGGAAAACGCCGGAAGGGCGGAGCCCCAGCCCAGGATGAACAGCGGCGCACACGCGGCGAAAACGGAAGCCAGCGCGCGCAGGGTGCTCCCTCTGGCCAGCAGAAAGAGGAAGGCTCCCGCCAGGATGACCGGCAATACCAGGGTTGGAAGCCCGCAAAGGGGATAAGATCGCTCAGCCGATAGGTTTCACCGGTCAGGATGCGGTTTGGCCGGTAGCGGATGAAGGCTAAGAAAAGGAGGGCCGCGGTATACAGCACCGCTCCCAGCGCGCCCGTCTTCCAACGGCTGCCCCCTGTCATGGCGCGGTTCTACTTTGAGGCCAGCAGGCCGATTTCCTTAAGATAGTCCGTGGCGACCTCCCTGGCGGCTTTCTGGCCGAACACCACCTGCGCGTTAAGGCCCTGGAGGGTTTCCAGCGTCAGGGAGAGGAAGAGCGGTTTCAAGATCTCCTCGATTTGCGGGTAAACGCGGTGCAGCTCGCCGCGCAGCACCGGGGTGGGCAGATACACAGGCGGGATGCTCTGAGGGTCCTCAAGCACCACCAGATCCATTTCCTTGAGCGTGCCGTCCGTCCCATACACCAGGGACACATTCACACCATCGCGCTTCTCGTACAGTGCCTTGCGCATCTCTGCGGTGTTGCCGGATGCCAGGGTGATGAGCTGGTCGGCCCGCAGCTGGAAGCCGTAGGCCTCCTCAAAGCCAATCAGGCCTTTCACATTCTCTGCGAAGGAGGCAGCAGCAATCAGTTTGACCGGTTTTCCGGCATTTATGTAAGCTGCCAAGTCCCCAATGGTCTTCAGCCCGTTCTCCTCGGCGAAAGCGCGCCGTACCGCCAGCCCCTCCGTGTTGTTGGCATCAGCCGGCGTGAGCCAGATAAGATCGTTGGCCTCACGGTCCAGATCCCGGGTTAGCGCATATCCTTCAAGGGCGTCGCTCCAGGCATCGGTGGCGTCTGTCTGGTGGTAATACTGGCCGGAGCCCGTATAATCCAGCACCAGATCCACTTCGCCTGCCATCAAGGCCGCGCGGAGAATGTCCGGCGTGCCGAATTCTGTGCGGTCAACCACCTCAAAGCCTGCCTGCCGGAGCAACAGCACCATCATGCCCCCCAGTACCGCGCCTTCCGAATCAATCATCGTCGCGACAGTGATGGGACCAAGCCCGTCAGCCGCGGCTGGGGAAACCGGTAAAGTGGCAGCCATTCCTGCCAGCAGCATCAAGGCTAGGAGGAGCGAAAAAGTCCTTCTCATTTTTCTGATCCTTTCACATCGCAAATCACGAAAGGAAACACCGCCGGAAATCCATAGCGGTTCTGTTTCCCATTTTGAGTATACCACCGGGAACTATCTTAAACGCGAAAATGCCGGAACAAACCTCACACTGGCTGCATCGCGCCGGCGAAGGCCAGCCAGGCCAGCACGCTCTTGGCAACAAGGCTGAG
>JAAYJP010000236.1 GCA_012522875.1 Clostridiales bacterium
TTAGCCCCCCTGATTGCCTGACCCGCCCTCACGTTGGGGGTCAGAACAGCCCTTTTGGGCGGCCTTGCCGCCTGATGCGAGAGAAGGAGGTCTTTCATGGCCGACAAGATCAAGGATTCCCTGAACCGGTTTATCGCTTACCTGCAGGCACGCAAGATGGAGGAAGCGGTCGCCTTCGCGCTTTCCCTTTTAAGCGAAGGCCTCGTAACCGTGCCCCAGTTGTACGAAGGCATATTGGCGCCCGCCCTTAACCGGATCCAGGTGCCCAGGGACCAGGAGGACGCGCTGATCTGGCAGGAGCATGTCCAGTCCGCCATTGTCCAGGCGGTGATGGGCGCCTGCCAGCCCTTTATCCTTTCAGAGCGCGACCGCTATGGCAGGCCCGGCAAGGGCCAACGCGTGATGCTGGCTTGCCCGGAGGAGGAATACCATGAGATCGGAATCAGGATGGGCGCTGATTTTTTCCGCATCCTGGGTTTTGACGCGGTTTTTATCGGCGCCAACACCCCCCGGAACACCCTCCTTCACGCGGCGGGAGCCTTGCAACCTGACATTGTGGTCCTGAGCGTCACCAATTATCTGAACCTGGCACAGCTGCCGGGGATTATCCAGGCACTCCGGGAGGCCTTTCCTGGCCTGAGGGTTTATCTGGCGGGGAGCGCGCTCATCCACACAGGGAAGGGTGCCGCGGATTTCCAGGCGGACGGCGTGATCAACAGGTTTGAGGATGTGAAAAAGGTTTCGGAGGTGGCAGAATGAAAACCGCCCTCAAGATTGCCTGGCGGTTCCTGACCGCCTCCAAAGGCCAGTCCCTCCTCATTGCCATTGGCATCGCGGTGGGGGTGTCCGTGCAGGTCTTCATTGGATCCCTGATTGGCGGTTTGCAGGTGGAACTGGTGGATAACGCCATTGGCCGCAATACGCAGATCACCATTACCGCCAGGGACCGCGGGGATTATGTGGAAAATTACCAGGAGGTGGCAGGAACCCTTGAAGAAGCCGGGCTGGGCGTGAAACGGGTCTCCCCGGTGCTTGACGCCTCAGGCTTTCTAAGGGTGGGTCAGGACGATTACCCCATCCAGCTTCGCGGCTTTGCTTCGAGTAACGCCGACAGCATCTACCGGCTGACAGAAGCGCTGGTCTCAGGCGCCTTGCCGGAGAGTGGCCAGGTAGCCCTGGGAATCAACCTGGCCCAGGAGGCGGGAATTGAGGCGATGGACACCGTTACGCTGGCCACGCCCAGGGGGAACACCCGGGATGTGAGCGTCTCAGGCATTTATGACCTGAAAACCGCCGCGCTCAATAGCCGCTGGGTGCTGACAGACATTGCGCTGGTACAGGCGGCTTTTGGCTATGGCGATGTAGCCTCGGCCATTGAGATGCAGGCGGAGGACCCTTTCCAGGCAGATCAAATCGCGGTGGAGATGGCGGGCCTCCTGCCCCAGAGCCTGAAGGTGGATGATTGGAAAGCACAAAACGAGCAGCTTCTAAGCGGGCTCAATGGCCAGAGCGTCTCCAGCCTGATGATCCAGGTTTTTGTGCTGGTCAGCGTGGTGTTGGCCATCGCCAGCGTGCTGGCTATCTCGGTGATGCAGAAGAGCAAGCAACTGGGCATCCTGAAAGCCATGGGTATCAGGGACGGATCGGCCAGCGTGATCTTCCTGGCGGAAGGCTTTCTCCTGGGGATCGCGGGCGCCATTCTGGGTGTGGCTTTGGGGCTGGGGCTGACCTACGCGTTTACCCGCTTTGCCCTGAACCCGGACGGTACGCCGGTGGTAGCGCTCCTGGTGGACCCGCAGTTCATCGCCATCTCGGCGCTTGTTGCAGTGCTTTCTGCCACCTTAGCTTCCCTTATCCCAGCCCGGCGTTCGGCCAGGCTGGATCCCATGGAGGTCATCAAGAATGGATAATATTATCAGCCTGAAGGGCATCAACAAGATATACGGCAGCGAGATCAAGACCCAGGTGTTGACGGATGTGAACCTGGATATCGCAAATCAGTCCTTCACATCCATCATCGGCGCTTCGGGCTCGGGGAAAAGCACGCTGCTGAACATCATCGGCACCC
Source organism: Clostridiales bacterium (assembly GCA_012522875.1). Taxonomy (GTDB): domain Bacteria; phylum Bacillota; class Clostridia; order Christensenellales; family Aristaeellaceae; genus UBA6115. Next base: position 2,069 of record JAAYJP010000236.1, read on the forward strand.
TGGATCGCCCCACAAGCGGAAGTGTCATCATCAACGGGACCCAGACCACCAGGATGACCAGGAGCGCGCTGGCCCGCCTGCGCAATGAGACCATCGGTTTCGTATTCCAGTTCCACTACCTTCTGCCGGAGTTCACGGCGCTTGAGAACGTGCTCATGCCCGCACGCATCCGGGACGGCCGTGTCACGCCGGAAGCGATGGAGCGCGCCCGGGAGCTGATGCGGCTGATGGGCATTGAGCGGGTGCAGAACAACAACGCCGCCAAGATGTCAGGCGGACAGCAGCAGCGCACTTCCATCGCCCGGGCGTTGATCAACAACCCCCGGATCGTGCTGGCGGATGAGCCCACCGGCAACCTGGACTCCGACTCCACTGAGGTGGTCTATGACATTCTCAGGGACATCAACGAGCGGTTCAAGACCACTTTCCTGATCATCACCCATGACCGGCGCATCGCGCAGAAGGCCGACCGCATTATTGAAATCAGGGACGGCCGGATCTTCCTTGACCTCCCCAACCAGCTGGCCAAAAACATTGGGGAACAAAGCGCCTAACAGCCAAATGAATGCCCCCTGGTCCGGGCTGCCATTGCGGCTCAGGCCAGGGTTTTTTCTTGATTGCAGGTTGATGCTTCGTGAAGGCGCCTGGATTGCCTGCTGGCAGCTTCCCGAAAACAGCCTTACCCTCCCCCGAAAAACATACACGGCAGAAGAAAATGCGCCTGAGGCCTCCGGTTCCCTCGAGAAGGGCCTTCCTGTTACTTGCCCTCTATCCTCCAGCCTGCCAACTGCCTCAGCAGGGGATGGCCCTGGCGCGGGGCCAGGGTGCCGCTGCTTATGAAGCCATCTCTGGGCACCTTGAGGGAGCACCGGAAGCAGCAGATTTCCGCGCCGGCCACATAGAACTTCATGGCAGATGGCCATGCCGGCGGCGCTTGCCCCGGCCTGCCCGGCAAAGCCGTCAGGATGAGGGCAGATGCCAGCACCCGGATAAAGGGCCAGGCCATGGTTTTGCTGCGCTTTATTGCCACCTGGCGGCCACCTGTTCAGGTTTGCTTCATCCTGTCACGGCACGCTTGCACACTATGGCTTCGTTTACAAAACAGGGCTGGTATGCTATCTTAATGAGGCGGAATAGAAAGGAAACAACGGGAGGAGCGAGGCATGGCCGCTGTCCGTCGGGTAGCGCAGATCCTGCGCCCCTGGCTGGGGGGCGCGTTTGTTGCCCGCAATGCCGGCCTGATGGAGACCCTGGCGCTTCGCCTGATGGGATTCCGGCCGGAAAAAGACAGCCTCCAGGAGCTGGCCTTTCAACTGGACAATCTTCTGTTCATGCAGGTGCGGGAGGAGACGGCGGGAAGACTATCCCTTGAAATGGACAACGGACAGTTTGTGCGCCTGAGGATGAACGATTTTACCCTGATGGCTGATGAGCTTCTTTACCTGCTGTTTGAGGCACTGCCAAAGAGCGCCCAAAACCAGGCTATGATACGCACCTATTCCATGCGTTCCACCAGCCTCTCGGCGCTGAGGGCGCTGTATCTGCTCTACCGGGATATGCAGGCGCCTGAGGAGACCGCCACCCTGAGGCGCCTGGTCACTGGCAGCCACCCGCCTTTTAGGTGGCAGGGCTGGATTGATACCTGAAGGGTTTAGGAGAAGAATGGGCAAGATAATCGCGATTGCCAATCAAAAGGGCGGGGTGGGCAAGACCACCACCGCCGTGAGCCTGGCCGCCATGCTGGCGGATGAAGGGCTCAGGGTGCTCCTGTCTGATGTGGACCCCCAGGGCAACGCCACCAGCGGCCTTGGGGTTACGGCCGGGCAGAAGACCAGTTATGAGGTGCTGATAAACGGGCTGCCCCTTGAGCAGGCCGTGGTGAAGAGCCATGTAAAAAACCTGGCCCTCCTGCCCAGCGACATCCGCCTGGCCGCGGCCGAGGTGGAGCTGGTGGGGATGGAAAGGCGGGAGTTCCGCTTGCGGGAGGCCCTTCACATGGCCCGGGGCCAGTTTGACTATGTCCTGATTGACTGCCCGCCCTCCCTTGGGCTTCTGACCATCAACGCCCTTTCGGCCGCTGACAGCGTACTGGTCCCCATCCAGTGCGAGTATTACGCCCTGGAGGGTGTGACAGCCCTCATGAACACCGTGTCCCGGGTGCAGCGGGGCCTGAATCCGGGGCTGGCGCTTGAGGGCGTGGCCCTCACCATGTTTGACGGGCGCACCAATCTCTCCCTCCAGGTGGCGGACGAGGTAAAAAAGCATTTCCGCGACAGTGTGTTTTCCACCGTGATCCCCCGCAGCGTCCGCCTGGGGGAGGCCCCCAGCCACGGCCAGCCCATCCACGAATATGACCCGCGCAGCGCCGGCGCCGTGGCTTACCGGCAGCTGGCCCGGGAAATCATCCAGAGGAACCGCCGATGAAGAAGAAAGCCGCCCTGGGCCGCGGGCTGGATGCCCTTTTCCCGCCTGAGGCGCCCAGCGCCCAGGTGCAGGAAATCGCCATCACGCTTTTGGATCCGGACCCCAACCAGCCCCGCCGTGTGTTTGACCCGCAAGGGCTTGAGGAGTTGGCGATGTCCATTCGCCAGGTGGGGCTGCTGCAGCCTATCCTGGTTGAGCGGGCGGGGGAGCGTTACCGGATTATCGCCGGAGAACGGCGCTTCCGGGCCGGGATGATGGCAGGGCTCAAGGCCATCCCCGCCCTGGTGCGCAGGCTGTCCCCGCGGGAGCGGGAACTGGCAGCCCTGATTGAGAACCTCCAGCGGGAGGATTTAAACCCCATGGAGGCCGCCCAGGCGGTGCGGAAGCTGATGGACCAGAGCGGCTACACCCAGGAGGAGACAGCGGAGATGCTGGGCAAGTCCCGCCCCGCTGTGGCCAACCTCCTGCGCCTGATGAATCTGTGTGCCCCGGTTCAGGAGATGATCCGGTCCAGCCAGCTGAGCGAGGGGCACGGCCGGGTGTTGGCTGGCATCAAGGATGAGAGCCTGCAACTGGCCCTGGCCCGGCGCGCGGCAGCCCAGGGATTAAGCGTGCGTGCCCTGGAAGCCCTGAGCAAGCCTGCCAGGAAACCCATGCCAAAGGCACGGACGGAGCCGGAGATGCTCGCTTTTGAGGAGCGGATCAGGGAAGCGCTGGGCGTGCGCGCTGCCATCAAGGGCAGCATGAAAAAGGGCAAGGTGGTCCTGACCTATGGCTCCTTTGAGGAACTGGAACATCTCTATGACGCCGTCGAGCGTCTGCTCTCATAGCAGGGCATACAGGACACATGGTCACGCTGAGGGCACTGGTGGTGGCGGATGAAGAAAGCCGCTATATCTGGGATTTCTTTGACCGCCAGGCCTTCAAGGGTATTGATGTGATCATCGCCTGCGGGGACTTGAAGGCCAGCTACCTTTCCTTTCTGACCACCATGGTGGCGGCTCCCCTTTTCTATGTCCACGGGAACCATGACGGCCATTTCCTCCGGCAGCCGCCTGAGGGCTGTGATAATCTGGAGGAGAGGATGCAGGTTTTGAAGGGCATCCGCTTCATCGGCTTTGGCGGAGCACTGGCTTCCAGCCCCAAGCCCTTCCACTATTCCGAGCGGGACGCCGTGCGCCAGATTACCAGGCGGCTGCCTGAGATCAGCTACCACGGCGGTTTTGATGTGCTGGTGACCCACGCTCCGGTCCAGGGCCTGGGTGACCTGGACGGCGCCTTCCACCGGGGCTTTAAAGCTTACCGGGCGCTGATTGATTTGTTTGGCCCCAAGTACCATTTCCACGGGCATGTTCACACCAGCTACAGGCAGGGCGCTTCCCGGGTGATCCGATACGGGGACACGACGATTGTCAACGCTTTTGGCTATCGGGTCCTGGACCTTCAATTTGACAAGCCGGGACGCCGGAAACGCCTGAGCTATATCAAGACCCGCTATGACTGGGGGAGGGCCTATGGAAGCCAACCTTAACCAGCAGGCCCGGGCCAACTACGACCGGGCCAGCCGCTTGGGGCAAAGGGACTTGAGCGCCCGGACCGCCCGGGGCCAGCGGGGCTATTTGGCGGCGCTGGACGATATCACCGGAGGAGCCCGGCCCGTGGCCTATATGAAACAGCCTCAGCGTGAAATATCCTTAAGCCGGGTCGTGGGGACCTATACCGCTTCCCGCGCGCACTCCTTTGCCGATAATTTCATGCCCCTGCACCCGCCGCTGAGCGAGTTTGCCTCCAAGTGGATCAACCTCTGCGCCATCCACATGTCAGAAGGCTTAAGAGATCCCGTCCAGGTCTACGAATACCTCTGGCGATACTATGTGGTGGAGGGCAACAAGCGTGTCAGCATCCTGAAGTACTTTGAAGCACCCACCGTTCAGGCGGAGATTACCCGGGTGGTGCCCCAACTGGATGAGGGGGACCCGGACACCGCCGTGTACTACGCCTACCTCAGCTATGACAAAACGGGCTTGTTTAAGAATATCCAGCTTTCCAGCGCCTTCAAATATGAGCAGCTTAGCCGCATCGAGGCCGGGCTGATGCGGGAAGGACTGCCGGCGGATGTCAACTTCAACGCTATGTATCTCCAGTTTGAATCAGCCTATGGCCAGGCCCGGCGCCCTTTGCCCCTGGGAGACGCGTTTGTGGAATATTTGCGTGTCTACGGCCTGCCGGTAGGGGTGGTTATCAGCCAGGTAAAAGAACGCATCGACCTCCTGGCTCCCCAGATGGAGCTTCTGAGCCAGCCGGAGGCGGAGCCGGAACTGGTGCTGAGCCCGGTGGAAAAGGCGGCCCCAGGGCTTATCAGCCGCCTTTTCAGCCAGCGCAAAAGCGCGCGGGTGGTGTTCGCCTATGCTGCCGGCCGTGAGGAGGATAACTGGCTTGGCGCCCATGAGGCGGGCCGCCAGGTGATGCAGGAAGCCCTTGGGGAGCAGGTCATCTCCAGCTTTGCAGACGGCCTGACGCCGGAAAATGTCTATGGCAGGCTTCATGAAGAGGCCGCCGGCGCTGACCTCCTGCTGATCACCACATCCTCCCTCACCCTTCCGGCGCTGCGCTTTGCCCTGGAACACCCGGACTGCCTCACCCTGGTCTATTCCCGCGTGCGCCAGGATCACCGGGTGAGTACCTACTATGGCCGCTATTATGAGCCCATGTTCCTCTGCGGGGCGGCGGCCGGCATGGCCACCCGCACGGGGTGCGTGGCTTATATCACCCCGCGCATCACCTACCGGCGCCACACGGCGGACATCAACGCCTTCGGCCTGGGAGTGAGATCGATCCGCCCCGAAGCCAAGGTTCTCCTGGTGTGGCGGGATGTGCTGCCTGATGAGCCTGAGAGCAGCGCCAAGGGCCTTCTCACCGCCGCTTCCCTGGGCGCTGATGTGGCCTATACCCCTTTGGTGAAGGGCGCCATGCGGGCAGAGGTGCCGGAGCATGTCTTCAGCCTGGTGGGCCGGCTCAATGAGCGGGGTGAGCTGGCGCAATATCTGGCGGCTCCCCAGTGGGACTGGGGCCAGTATTATACGGAAATCGCGCGCAGCTACCTAAACGGCAGCCTGGATATCCTGCGCATCATCGACCAGGGCGATCCATCGGTGGCAGGCCTGTGGTGGGGAATCGGTGCCGGCGTCCTGCGCTTCCTGCTGGGAAAGGGCCTGGACACCCAGGGGGAAAACCTGCTGAAATACCTGCGGGATGCTATCGGCCGCGGCCACTATAACCCTTTCCATGGCCCCATCAAGGACCTGGACGGCATCCTGCGCGTCTGGGAAAACAACGACCTGAAGCCCTATGACATCCTGGAGATGGAGTGGCTGTGTGATTTTATTCAGGTGATTGATTAGCAGGCAGGAAAGCGGCGCCGGCAGGCGGCCTGGCCCCTGAGGCGGATGTGTTCGATGGAGATGGTCCATCTTTCCGGGCCTGTGCCATGGGCACATGGCACCAAGCCCATTTCCCTTGGCATCATTGCCTTCCAATGCATGCTTTTTTCATGTAATATGCAA
>JAAYJP010000237.1 GCA_012522875.1 Clostridiales bacterium
AAGTCCGGCGGCATCACCTTTGACGGCCGGGAGATCACCAGCCTTGACACCTCCCGGGTGGTGGCAGAAGGCATCGTGCTGGTGCCGGAAGGCCGGCGCGTATTCCCCAACCTGACGGTGCTTGAAAATCTCCGCGTCGGTGCCTACCTGAGGCGGGACCAGGAGGAAATCGATCAGTCCCTGCGCTATGTCTATGAACGCTTCCCCAGGCTCCAGGAGCGAAACTGGCAGATGGCAGGGACTTTGTCGGGGGGTGAGCAGCAGATGCTGGCCGTTGGCCGGGCACTGATGGCCCGCCCAAAACTCCTGATGATGGATGAACCTTCCCTGGGGCTTGCGCCCCTTGTGGTGCGCGACATATTCGGCATCATTAAACGCCTGGTGGAGGAGGGTATGACCATTCTTCTCATTGAGCAAAACGCCAACGCCGCATTGCGGGCCGCCCATTATGGCTATGTCATGGAGACCGGGCGAATCACCCTTGACGGTACAGGCGATGATTTACTGAAAAACCAGCGCGTCCGGGATGCTTATCTGGGACAGACGCGAAAGAAACAGTAGCGAATTGCTTTACCCGCGCCCCGGCGGCGCGTTTTTTGTTTCGCCCCAAAATCCCCGCCGCCTCTGAAAATGTGATAAGATAATGCGGTATGGCGTATACCAGGCTTGAGCCGGCCAGTAGGGGCAGGATGCGTGTTTGCGCTTGCCGGAATAGGGGGAGGTGTGAAAACTGAAAAGACCAATCTGGAGCCAGGAGAAGAAATATCAGCTCCTTGAACCCGTAAACCGTGCGGAGGTGGCTGCCCATAACGAGAAGATGATTGAGGTCCTGCCCATTATGGGATGGGCGCTGATGATGCTGCCACTCTTATCGGTTCCCTTCAGCAGCACCAAGTCAGGCGCGGTAACAGCTTATCTGGCTGTATTCGCCGGCTTTTTTTTCTTGTTTCTGCTCTACCGTTTGCCTGGCATGAAAAAATACGCACTGGGCGGGATTTATATCGCGTATTCCATCTTCTATCTGTTAGCCATGTACCTCAGTGTTATCCACAGCCCCAATATGCGTGCCACCGTCCTGCTGGGGGTGTTCTGTATCATGCCTTTCAGTTTTATGGACCGTCCGCTGCACATCAACCTTTTCGCAGGCTTCTGGCTGGCGCTGCATACTGTCCTTGCGTTTCTCCTGAAACCAAAAAGCCTCGCGCTGGACGATACAATCAACGCTTTGGTTTTTGCCATTCTGGGGTGTTACCTGGGCAATAGGGTGGTATTGCTGCGCCTTGACAGCCTGGAATCACAACGTCAGCTTGTTGTGCAAAAGGAGACGGATGTGCTGACCGGCCTTGGCAATCGCCGCAAACTCTATGAAACCCTGGCTTATCTGGAGACACCAATGTCCCGGAAGCCCTCCTGTGTTTTGATGATAGACATTGATCTTTTCAAAGCGTTTAACGATGCCTACGGCCATGCGGCGGGTGACCGGTGCCTGAAATGGTTTGGGGAAACATTGAAAGGATTTTCAGAGGATTGGCGGCTGGATTTCTACCGCTATGGCGGGGAGGAATTCGTGGCGATGGGTTATGGCTATGGCCAGGCGGAGATCCTGAACATCGCTGAAACGATTCGGACCGCCATACAAAAAAACGACATTTACGGCCTCACGGTCAGCATTGGTGTGGCATGCTGTCAAAGCGAAACCGTGAAGAATTATGAGAAGGTCATTGAGCTTGCTGACATAGCCGTCTATACCGCCAAACGCCTGGGGCGCAACCGGGTGAGCCTTGAGGATCCGGCGAACGGCTGCCCGGAACAGCACAGGCCAGCTATTGATGCCTGCCCTTAAAGGCCATTCCAAACAAAGCGCCGCATACAGCGCCTGAGATATGGGCGAGCTGGGAGATGTTGTCCCGGGAGAAAAGGCCAGCAGAAACCTCGCGGCCAAGGTAGATCACCGCCACCAAAATCAACGTCAGGGGCACCTTGCCGCGCTCACGGCCGGAAACAGCGGACAGGAAAATCAGCATGAATACAATGCCAGAAGCCCCCATAGATGCTGTGCCGGGCGAAACCAGGACAAAAACCAGCCCTGTCACCAGCGCTGTGGCCAGCACCATCAGAATGTATTGCCTGGGCCCATAGTGCCTTTCCACCAACGGGCCCAGCACCAGCACCATCCCCATGTTGCCGGCATAATGCGCGAAATCCGCGTGGCCAAGGATGTGCAGGAAAGCCCGTAGATAGCTCAGCGGGTCAGACCAGGAAGCGCGATACACGCTGAAAAGCGCCCGGT
>JAAYJP010000238.1 GCA_012522875.1 Clostridiales bacterium
CGCCTGAGAACAGGCTGGCGGGCAATCCATCCATAGTTTTCATGGTTCCCCAGGCAGATGATGACCTGCATGGGCAGTCTCTGCCACCACTTCAGGACATCGTCGCTGTCTTTTCGCCAGGGCGCACCAAGGTCCCCCAGGTGAATGATGGCGTCCTGCTCACCAAGCCCAAGGCGTGCCACCTCAGGCGCGCGCAGTTTGCCCAGGTCCTTTTCCCCATGGGTATCTCCAACCAATAAAAAACGCATGGCCCCTCCGTGGTGCGGCTTCCTGCAAAATCCTTGGGAGTTGGCTAAGGCTTCAATGCCCGGGTCATGATGAAACTGGGAATATTCAGCGCGTGCAGGCGCCCTTGCGCATTGGTATCCTCCAGCAGGTGGGTCAGAATGAATCCAGCTTTCAATTGCCCACCGACCTGCTCCTCCAGCGTATGGGAGAACTCAATGCCCCCGTCCGACAACTCAAGGCTTTTCATGTGTTCCGGATTTCGCAGGGGATTGAATGGCAGGCTGAAGACAAGGCGTTCCTCCTGTGCGTCCACAATGAAATTCATGCCGGTATCCAGGCCGCACAAAAGAATGCCGCCCGGCTTGAGCACCCGAAAGCATTCTTTGAATATCGGCTCCACCTCCTGCACATAACAGTTGGAAACAGGGTGGAAAACCAGGTCAAACACACTGTGGGAGAACGGCAACGGCTTGGTCATGTCTGCCCGGACAATATGGATGGAATAACCTTCCCTCCGGGCCACCATCCGCTCGCTCTCCAGCTGCCGGGAGGAATAATCCAGCACCGTACACCGGGCTCCAAGGGCAGCAAACACCGGCATCTGCTGGCCGCCGCCGGAAGCCAGGCCAAGTACAGCCTTGCCACCCAGGTCGCCAAACCAATCCCTGGGAACCGGGCGGTTGGGTGTGAGCACCACCTGCCATTCCCCCTGCTTTGCTTTTACAAAAGCATCATGGGAGATGGGCTGCCCCCACTCCCAGCCTTCTTCCACCCAGCGGTCAACGGTACGGGCGTTGATGTCCTGATAGGGCTCCATCACCGGTTCCGCTCGCCGAGCGTCTCCTCGTCTTCCTGGATAACCCGGTACATCTCCGCAGCCTGATCCTTGCGCACCACCTCCTGAATCCTGTTGACCCCATAGCGGCCCAGGCGGCTGCCAAAGCGTATTTCCAGGATATCCCCTTCCCTGACCTCAGCGCCGGCCTTGGCCACCCGGCCGTTAAGGCTTACTCGCCCGCCGTCACAGGCCTCCTTGGCTACGGTACGGCGCTTGATGATGCGGGATACCTTCAAAAATTTGTCCAGGCGCATGATACTCTCCTCTGCATAAAAAAAGCTGCGGGCAACAACTTGCACCGCAGCATGCCAAACCACTCTGAATTAGTTGAGCTGATCCTTGAAGGTCTTGCTGGCCTTGAATGTGGGGGCTTTGGAAGCCTTGACCTTGATCGGTTCGCCGGTGCGGGGGTTGCGGGCGGTGCGGGCGGGGCGCTTCTTGGCTTCAAAAGTGCCAAAGCCAATCAGCTGAACCTTGTCGCCCTTTTTCAGGGTTTTCTGGATGGTGGAGAGGACAGCGTTGACGGCCTTGTCGGCCTCAACTTTCTTCATCTCGGTTTCCTTTGCAACGGCTGCGATCAACTCGGTTTTATTCATGTGCTTACCTCCAATTTTTGTCTGATAAAAGCAAAACTACTGTTCTTTCATTTTACTTCGTTCCCAGTATACCCCCAATTCAAGGCTTGTCAACATTTTTAGTGCCATTTTGTCCGATTTTATGGCACTTTCCATCCATAAAAAGCGCCGGATGAACTTTTCTGTGGCCAAATTGAGCGCCTGGCCGCTTGAAACACCCAGCAAACGGGCAGTGTTCACACAGGAGAAAAGCAAGTCCCCCAGCTCATCCAGCGCTTTTTCGGGGTTATTGAGTACCTGGCGCAGTTCTTCCGCTTCCTCCGGCACCTTCTCCAGCGCCTGTGCGGCTTCCTCCCAGTCAAAGCCCACAGCGGCTGCCGCTGCCTGCACCTTTTCCGCGCGCATCAAAGGCGGGAATGAAGCGGGCACGGACAGCATGGCATCCCCGGGGCTCATCTCCCCGCGCTCCGCCTGCTTGATCTCATCCCAGGTTTTCTTCACGTCTTCCGCCGTGTCCAGTTTCATCCCGCCAAAAATATGCGGGTGGCGGCGGATCAGCTTCCGGCAAATGTTCTCAAGCATCTCGCCCCAGCTGAGGGTCCCCTGTTCCTCGCCTACCACCGCATGGAAGGCCAGCTGCAAAAAAACGTCCCCCAGCTCTTCTGCCGCGTGAGCCCAGTCCCCTTTTACCAGCTCGGCCGTAGCCTCGCTGGCCTCCTCGACAAGGTATTTGGCCAGGCTCTCATGGGTCTGCTTCTTGTCCCATGGGCAGCCCTCCGGCCCGCGCAGCCTGCGCATGATGGCCAGCAGATCCTCCGGATCAAAGGCTGCCTTTTCGAGCAGCGGGGCTGGAAACACGATAAACCCCGCCGTATGGTCATACTTCTTTTGCCGGTCAATATCCGGAAGCAGCATCCAGGTCCCCCTGCGCAGAGCCTTTTCCCCGGGCGCAAAGAACAGCACCCTTGCCGTTTCACCATAAAAACGCAACAGCTTCAGCTTCACATCCCCAGCCAGGGAACGGCTGTTGAGTTCCACCACCGCCAGGGGCTGCTGGGCGCTGAAGACCGCCAGTGACACAGCGCTTGACACCAGGATGGGCCCCGCGATATCCGCCTGGGAAACAAAGGGGCTTTCAAGCGGTACCCCGGGCAATACCTTGAGGCGGTCCCCGGCTTCTTCCCTGATCAGGCGCACCGTTTCATCCCGGGCCGGATCGGCCACGGCATAGGTGACCGCCCCCTTCCGGGCCAGAGCCAGCACATGCCCCGATGCCCTGCGGGCAAACGCGTCAAAGTCCGGGCTGCTTTCATGCAGCTCGTCAAGTGAGCTGAAGGCAACGCCTTCTTCGCCAAGTAAATCAGCCGCCCCGTGGCGTGATGTGCGCAGCACAAGGCAGCCGGCCTTTTTCATCTGCTTCAGGGCCCCTATCGTCACCAGGTCCCTGTGCCCCGGCCCCAGGGCTACCACAGTAATTATCCGCAATCTCAGTCCCTCCTATGGCGCTTGCCTGGCAGTTCACTGTACCTGACCGCCCCTGTCTTCAATGCCGCAAAGCCGTAGAGCACCACAGCTCCGGCCAGTACCAACCCCATCAACAGCCAGCTTTGCGCAATCCTTTGGCCCCACAGGGCATTGATGCCCGCCACCGGCAGCGCCATCACCAGGGTAGCGATGCCTGGCTGTATCACCATCTCACGCCAGGACCATTTCAGCCCCGTTGCCTTAATCACATAATGGAGGTTCAGCCCGCCGCTGAGGATATAGCAGGCCAGGGAGGCATAAGGTGCGCCGCCGATGTTGATTTCCGGACGGTTTACGGCCGTGTAGTTGATGGCGATTTTCACCACTATCCCCGCCGCCAGCGTGTACATGGGGATGCGCTGCTTGCGCATCCCCTGCAGAATCCCGCTGGTGGCCTGCACCAGGGTGAATACCACGATGGTCAGCGAGCTGATTCTCAACAGGCTTGCTCCCAGGCGCAGCTGCTCCGGGGTGTACTCCCGGCCAAACAGCAGCATCAGGATGGGAAGCGCCAGCAGGCTCATGCCCACGGAGCTTGGAAGTCCCACCACCATGGCCAGGCGGATGCCTGTGGCGGCGTCGTGTTTCACCCCGCCATGCTCCCCGCGCGCCCTTTTCGCCGATATGGCCGGCACCAGGTTGGCAGACATGGCCATGGCCAGCGCTGTGGGCACGTTGATGAGCGACAAAACCAGGCCATAAATGCCATAGCGGGACAGCGCCTCCAGTTCCGGCAGGTACGCCTTCATCTGGCGCACCAGCATAAAGCTGTCCACCGTCCCCGCCAGGGGCACAATGCTGGCGCCGATGGTGATGGGAATGGCGGTCACCATCAGCTCCCGGGCGATGGCTTTGGCAGGTTCCGGCCGGGAGGTGCTGGGCGCCGCCATGGGCGTAACCCTGGGCCGTGCCACCACATAGTCTGCCATCATGTAGAGCATTGCCGCGCCCTCAGCGATGGTGGTGCCCAGCAGCGCCCCCGCGGCGCCCAGAACAAAACCGCCGCGCGCCATGCCGGCATAGGCCAGGGGCAGCGCCACGCCCACCTTGCCCACCTGCTCAATCAGCTGGCTGATGGCCGTGGGCCACATGCGCCGCTGCCCCTGCATATAACCCCTGAAAGCGCTCATGGCGCACACAAAAAACAGGCTGGGCGCTATCATTACGAATCCGGTCCGGGATTCCGCCGTCCCGGTCGCCTGGGCGAATCGCCCGCTGAAGAGCATCATCGCCAGCATGCTCACAAGCCCCAGGAGGCTGAGCATGATCAGCGCGATGTGAAATGTACGCCTGGCGTTTCCGGCATCTCCGCGGGCCAGGCTGCCGGCCACCATGCGGGATATCGCCACCGGGATTCCGGCGGAGGAAATTGCCAGCATCAGGTTATAGGTGGGGAAAACCTGGTTGTATACCCCCATCCCCGGGGGCCCGATCAGGTTGGCCAGCGGGATGCGGTAGAGCACGCCCACCACCTTGCAGATGAGCCCGGCAACGGCCAAAATGGAGATGCCCCCCACCAGGGAGCGCTGCCGGGGCGTCATGGCGCTTCCTTTCGGGGTGGGAGCGGGAAATGAACACCCGCGCAACAGCCCTTTGCCATTGCGCTATCCGCCATAGTTTTAGCCATGCCCTCAGAGCGCCGTGTCATCCTGCCAATCCGTCTCGGGCACTTCTTCCGGAAGGATTTCATTGGTTTCCTCCATGCCGTTTTCTTCCGGCAGGCTTTCCCCCTCTTCCTCCTCCGCCATCGCCCGGGCCACGTCAACAATCCGGCTGCCATTTGATACCTTCATGACGCGCACGCCCTGGGCCGCGCGGCCCGTCTGGCGGATGGTCTCCGCCGGCACCCGGATGACGGTGCCATCGTCAGTGATCACCATGATATCTTCCTCCGGCTGCACCATCAGCAGTGCCGCCAGGGGGCCTGTCTTCCCCGTCAGGCTCATGGTCTTCACCCCTTTTCCGCCCCGGGCCTGGCCGCGGAAAAGATCCAGGCCACTGCGTTTGCCATAGCCCAGCTCGGACACGCTCAATACCTCAGCGCCTTCTTCCACCAGCGCCAGGGCAATTACCTCGTCCTCCTTACCCAGGCGGATGGAACGCACGCCCATGCTGGCGCGCCCGGAGGCGCGGATGTCCGTCTCCATAAAGCGGATCGCCTTTCCCCAGCGGGTCCCCACCATGATCTCGCCGTCCCCCTCGGTGAGGACCGCCCCGATCAGCAGGTCGTTTTCCTTCAGGGTGACGGCAATCAGCCCCGCCCGCCTGATGTTGCGGTACTCCCTCAGCGAGGTCTTCTTGATGAGGCCGTTCTTTGTTGCCATGACCAGATACTGGGTCTCCCTGTCTTCCTTGGGCACCGGAATCATCCCGGTCACCTTTTCTCCTGCTTCAAGGGGCAGGACATTGACAATCGCCGTGCCCCTGGCTGTGCGGGACGCCTCCGGAATTTCGAAGCACTTCACATTATAGGCCCTGCCCCGGTCGGTGAAGAACAGCAGGTCGTCATGGGAGTGGACGGTGAAGATCTGCTCCACATAGTCCTCTTCCCTCAGGCCCGTGGCGCTGATGCCCTTGCCGCCACGGTGCTGTGAGCGGTAGGTGGACTGGGGCAGCCTCTTCACATAGCCATAGTGGGACAGAGTTACCACCATGTCATCCTTGGGAATCAGGTCTTCGTAGTCAATCTCGCCGTAAATAAGCGAAATTTCAGTACGCCGTTCGTCTGTGTATTTGTCCCGGATGAGCTGAAGCTCATCCTTGATGACGGACAGGAGCTTCCCCCGGTCGGACAGGATGCTGTTCAAGTACGCGATGGTGCGCTGCAGTTCGCCATACTCCGCCTGCAGCTTGTCCGCCTCCAGGCTGGTGAGCCTTGCCAGGCGCATATCAAGGATGGCCTGTGCCTGCTTGTCGCTGAAGCCAAAGGTGCCAATCAGCCCCTCCTTGGCCTGAGCCGTGTCTTTTGAACCGCGGATCAGCTTTACAATCGCATCGATGTGGTCCAGCGCCTTCAGCAGCCCTTCCAGGATGTGGGCGCGGGCCAGGGAACGGTCCAGATCATAGCGGGTACGCCTGGTGACCACATCCTCCTGATGGCGGATGTAGTGGAAAATCATTTCTTTAAGCGTCAGCACCCTGGGCTGGCCATCCACCAGGGCCAGCAGAATGGCGCCGAAGGTTTCCTGCATCTGGGTGTGCTTGTAGAGGTAGTTCAAAACCACGCTGCTCTGGGCATCACGCTTGAGCTCGATCACCACGCGCATGCCATCCCGGTCAGACTCATCCCGGATGTCGCTGATGCCGTCCAGGCGCTTTTCATGTACCAACTCCGCCATTTTGGTGATAAGGCGGGCTTTGTTCACCATGTAGGGCAGCTCTGTGACGATGATGCGGTTGCGGCCGTTGGGCAGGGCTTCCACTTCGCTCCTGGCCCGCACAAATATGCGTCCCCGGCCGGTGTGGTAAGCCTCCCTCAGGCCCGTACGGCCCAGGATGATGCCGCCGGTGGGAAAGTCCGGCCCCTTGATGTGCTCCATCAGCGCATCCAGGGTGATGTCCGGGTCGTCGATCATGGCGATGGTGCCGTCAATCACCTCCCCCAGGTTGTGGGGCGGGATATTGGTGGCCATGCCCACGGCGATGCCTGAGGAACCGTTGACCAGCAGGTTGGGAAAGCGGCTGGGAAGAACTTTGGGCTGCATGAGCGTTTCGTCAAAGTTGGGGTAAAAGTCCACCGTGTCCTTGTCAATCTCACCCATCAGGTGGCCGGCGATCTTTGACATGCGTGCCTCGGTATAGCGCATGGCGGCCGCCTGGTCGCCGTCCACGGAACCAAAGTTCCCCTGCCCGTCCACCAGCAGATAGCGGATGGAGAAGTCCTGCCCCAGGCGCACCATCGCGTCATACACGGAGGAGTCCCCGTGGGGGTGGTACTTGCCCAGCACATCCCCCACGATGCGGGCGCTTTTGCGGTAGGGCTTATCGCTGGTCATGCCCAGCTCGTTCATGGCATAGAGGATGCGCCGGTGAACGGGCTTAAGCCCGTCCCTGACATCCGGCAGCGCACGGTTGACAATCACTGCCATGGAATAGGCGATGAAGGATCGCTTTACTTCGGTTTCCAGCTCCGTGGGGAGCAGCCTGTCCTGAATCTCGCTCATCTTCTGTCCTGTCTTTTCGTTTTATATGTCAAGGTCCGCGACCATGTCGTAGTTCTGTTCAATAAACTCACGCCTGGGTTCCACCTGGTCCCCCATCAACAGGGTAAATGTCTCGTCCGCCACGATGGCGTCGGATACTTCCACCTGCATCATGGTACGGGTTTCCGGGTTCATGGTGGTCACCCAAAGCTGCTCGGCGGACATCTCCCCCAGTCCCTTGTAGCGCTGAAGCTCAGGCTTGGGCTCCCGGCCGATTTCGTCCAGCAGCTTTTCAAGCGCGGCTTCGTTATAGACATAGTGCTCCTGCTTGCTCTTGGTGACCTTATAAAGCGGGGGCATGGCAATATAGACATGCCCCTTCTCAATCAGCGGGCGCATGTAGCGGTAGAAGAAAGTCAGCAGCAGCACCCGGATATGGGCGCCGTCCACGTCCGCGTCCGTCATGCAGACGATGCGGTGGTAACGCAGTTTGCCCAGATCAAAATCCTGCCCGATGCCGCAGCCAAAGGCTGTAATCATGTTCTTGATCTCCTCGTTCATGAGGATGCGGTCAAGCCGGGTTTTCTCGACATTCAGAATCTTGCCCCTCAGCGGCATGATCGCCTGGAAGTGCCGGTCACGGCCCGACTTGGCGGAGCCGCCGGCTGAGTTGCCCTCCACCAGGAAGATTTCACTCTTGGCGGGGTCAGTCTCGGAGCAGTCAGCCAGCTTGCCCGGAAGCGCCGCGGACTCCAGCACCGTCTTGCGCCGGGTCAGTTCCCGGGCTTTCCGGGCGGCTTCCCTGGCCCGGGCAGCACCCAGGCAACGGTCCAGAATCGCCTGGGCCACGGCGGGGTTTTCCTCAAGATAAGTGCCCAGCTGGTCGCCCATCAGGCTGTCGACGATTCCCCTGACCTCGGAGTTGCCCAGCTTCGACTTGGTTTGCCCCTCAAACTGGGGCTCCTTGAGCTTCACGGAGATTACCGCCGCCAGGCTTTCCCGGACATCCTCCCCCTTGAGGTTGGCATCCGATTCCTTCAGATATTTGTGCCGGCGGCCATAGTCGTTGATGGTACGGGTAAGGGCGGAATAAAAGCCGATCAGATGGGTGCCGCCCTCGGGGGTGCGGATGTTGTTGGCGAAGGCATACACGCTCTCCTGGTAGGAGTCGTTATACTGCAGCGCCACCTCCACCGCCACCTCGTTCCTGATGCCTTCCACATAGATGGGCTCAGCGAAAAGGGTGCTCCGGTTTTTGTTCAGATACTTGACGAACTCCCGGATGCCGCCCTCGTAGTGGTAACTGCGGGCGTCCGCCGGTTCTGTCCGCTCATTGGTGATGTCAATGCGGATGCCTTTGTTTAAAAAGGCCATCTCCCGCATCCGGCCGCTTAAGGTGTCCATGCGAAAATCGCTGTCCGCTTCAAAGATGCCCCCGGGCTCGTCCTGCCTGATGGTGTCCGGCCAGAAGCGGATCATCGTCCCGGTGCGGTCTGTTTCCCCGATGACCTCAAGGTCGTGGTCCGGCTTGCCCCGCTGGTAACTCTGCTGGTGGATTTTGCCGTGCTGGTAAACGGTAACGGTAAGCCTGCGGGACAGGGCGTTCACCACGGAAGCGCCAACGCCGTGCAGGCCGCCGGAGACCTTGTAGCCGCCGCCGCCAAATTTGCCGCCGGCGTGCAGAACCGTCAGGCATACCTCAACCGCCGGGCGCTTAAGCTTGGGGTGGATGCCCACAGGGAAGCCCCGCCCGTTATCCCTGACGCTGACGGAGCCGTCCTGATGCAGCTGGACTTCAATGTGGTCACAGTAGCCGGCCAGGGCTTCATCAATGGCGTTATCCACGATCTCATAGACCAGGTGATGCAGGCCGTTCTGGTCGGTGGAGCCGATGTACATGCCGGGGCGCTTGCGCACCGCCTCCAGCCCCTCCAGCACCTGGATGTCTTTTTCGTCATAAGCCGCGTCCACATGGGTGGCCATGGCAGAAATATCCTGATAAATATCCCCTGTCATTCCTTACCTCGCCTTCCTATTCAAAGCCGTTTCCAGGCGCTTGAACGCACCCTTTCCGACCTTTCAATTATAGCACAATTTGGTAGAAAACAAAAGGAACAGCCCCTGGTTTCCATATCGAAATTCTCCACATTTTTCAGGCTTCACAGCCTGGCCGGGCTCATGTATAATTTGGCATGGGGCAGGACTGGGGCAGGGCGCTATAAATTCTCTGCGGGAACAGAAAAAGTGCAGGCAAACCCTTTTGACACAGGCAAGGATGTGTGATAGGATGTGCGCATAAACCGGTGAGGGAGACGAGTAAACGGAACCGCTTGAACCAAAGAGAGCCGCCGATGGTGGGAACGCGGCATGAGAGCGTCCGTTGAATGGCCTCCCGAGGGTCGCTTCAAACGGGAAACCAAGTAGAAGCGGACGGGACCCGCGCCCGTTATCAAGGCGGCATGTGTGTCGGCGCATGGAACAAGAAGGCTTCCAAGCCAATTTGAGTGGTACCGCGGTCAATCGCCTCAAGCAACATTGCTTGAGGCGTTTTTTAATCGCAAGGCAGGGCTCCGACAGCCACAAATCAAGAAAAGGAGACTTAAACCATGAGAAAACAGCGCACCATCCTGACCCTGGCCCTGATTCTGACGCTTCTGGCTCTCTCCGGCTCCGCCTCCACATCTCCCCTGCGCATTGGTATCGCCCAGTTCGCCGTCCACGGCTCCCTGGACAACGTGCGCGACGGTTTCATTCAGGGCCTGGCCGAGGGCGGCTATGTGAGGGATGAAAACATCATCATCGACGAACAAAACGCCCAGGCGGACATGGGCATGGCCAGCGCCATCGCCTCTGCCTTCGTGGACAACCGCTATGACCTGATCTGCGCCATCGCCACCCCTATGGCCGTGGTGAGCGCCAATACCGCCGACGGGAAAATTCCTGTGATCTACGCAGCCGTCACTTCCCCCCTGGAGGCGGGTCTGGCGGAGGAAGACGGGCTATCCACCCTGAATGTCACCGGCACCAGCGACCAGCCGCCCATCGGGCGCCAGCTGGCCCTTATCCGTGCGCTCCAGCCGGAAGCCACCAAGGTGGGCCTCCTTTACACCGTGGGTGAGGTGAATTCCCAGGTACTGGCCCGGCAATACAGGGAACTGGCCCCGGAGTATGGCTTTGAGATTGTCGAGGCCACGGTGAGCGCGGGCTCAGAAATCCCGCTGGCGCTGCCGGGCCTGGTCAACCAGGCGGATTGCCTGAGCATGCTGCTGGATAACACAGTGGTGCAATACCTGGACCTGGTGTTGGACGCAGCTGAAGAAGCCGGCATCCCGGTGTACGGCAGCGAAATCGAACAGGTCACCAAAGGCTGTGCCGCCGCCGCGGGCATTGACTATGTTGCCCTGGGCCGGCAGACAGGCCTCCTGGCTTCCCGCGTCCTTTCCGGCGAATCAGCAGGCAGCATCCCCTACATCCAGGTACAGGACGCTGCCTTGTATGTTAATCCACAGGTACTTGAAAACCTGAACATCGCTATCCCCGAGGAGCTCCGGAGCCAGCTGCTGGACGCCAGCGGCAGGTGAGCATGCAGATTCTCTCTTCCTTTGCATTAGCCCTGCCCAGCGCCGTGGAGCAAGGCCTGCTGTACGCAGTCATGGCGCTGGGCGTGATGATTACCTACCTGGTGCTGGACTTTCCCGACCTGACGGTGGACGGTTCTTTCCCCCTGGGTGCGGTGGTGAGCGCGCGCTTGATTTTAGCAGGTACGAATCCGCTTCTGGCCATGGCAGCCTCAGCTTTGGCCGGCGCTCTGGCGGGGCTTGTAACAGGCCTTATCCATGTAAAACTGAAGGTTAGGGACCTGTTCTCCGGCATCATTGTGATGACCGCCCTTTACTCCATCAACCTCCGGCTGGCAGGGGACAGCGCGCTGCTGTCCCTGCCCCGGACCAGCATCACCCTCCTGCGCAACAACCCCGTGGCGGACATTCTGCCCAGGGGCTACAGCACGCTGATCATCGCTTTGTTTGCAGTGTTTGCGGTAAAAGTGCTCCTGGACCTCTTCTTCAAGACCCGCGCGGGCTTTCTGTTGAGGGCCGCCGGGGACAACCCCCAAATGGTCACCGCGCTGGCCAGGGACAAAGGCCAGGTAAAAATCCTCGGCCTGATGATCGCAAACGCCCTGGTGGCGCTCTCCGGAGGCCTGGTGGCGCAGGAGCAGCGCATGTTTGAGATTTCAATGGGAACAGGCGCCATGGTGCTGTCCCTGGCCTCTGTCATCCTGGGTGTCAACCTGCTTGGCAAGATAGAAAAAATGAGCGTCACGCTCAAAGTCATCATCGGGGCCGTCCTCTATAAAATCAGCGTCGCCTTCGCCATCGCCTGCGGGCTGAAGCCGGGGGACCTGAAAGTTGTTACCGCCGCACTGTTCCTTCTCATCCTGGCGGCAGGCCTCTTTCCCAAAGGAGGAAAAAAACATGCTGGCCCTTGAGCGCATTCACCTCACCTACAACCCCGGAACCGTTCGGGAGATGGGGCTGTTCCGGGATTTTTCCCTGGACGTTCCCCAGGGGCAATACTTGAGTGTGGTGGGCTCAAACGGCTCCGGCAAAACCTCCATGCTCAACCTTCTCTGCGGCAGCCTCATGCCGGATGCGGGCCGGGTCCTGATGGCTGGAAAGGATATCACCGGCCAGAGCGAACATGTGCGTGCGCGAAACATCGGCCGCATTCACCAGAACCCAGCCATGGGCAGCTGTGCCGGAATGAGCATTCTGGAAAACCTGGCATTGTCCGGCAGCAAGCAAAAAAAGATGAACCTGCTTCCCGCCGTTGACAGGAAACAGGTCGCCAGATACAAGGAGATGCTCGCTCCCCTTGGCCTGGGGCTTGAAAACATGCTGGAGGCCCGCGCGGGCAACCTGTCCGGCGGCCAGCGCCAGGCCCTGGCGCTGATCATGGCGGCGATGACACCCATCTCCTGCCTGATTCTGGATGAACACACCGCCGCCCTGGACCCCAAGACCGCGGACACCATCATGCATCTGACCGACAGCCTCATCCATGAAAAGGGCATCACCGCCATCATGGTCACCCATAACCTGCGCTACGCCCTGGACTACGGCAACCGCATCGTCATGATGCACCAGGGCCAGATAGTGCTGGATGAAAGCGATGAAAATAAACAGGCCCTTCGCCTGGAAAAGGTGCTGGGCCTGTTCAATGAGATCAGTGTGGAATGCGGCAACTGAATCATACGGCCACACGGACGCTTGTTTTTCCCGTCAACTCGGCGCTCCGGACGTCCGGCTGTCCCATCCCCACATAAAAGACGGGTGCCTCCCCGGGGAGGGGCTTTCCCTCATGGTCAAACACCATCAGGCTACGGGCATCGACCTGCAGGCTGATGGTTTTCTTTTCCCCGCCTTTCAGGCTGATGCGCTTGAAAGCGCACAGGACCGGATTGGGCGGGGCGTTGGCATGATCGCCGGAATGTTCACAGTAAACCTGAACCACATCCTCCGTATCCCTGGGCGACGCATTGGCGATATCCGCCGTGATGATAAAGCCCTGGGCATCAGGCCGGCCCTTGGCGCCTGTCACGCGCGTATCCCCATAGGTGAGGCCATAGCCAAAGGGGTACAGCGGGGCTTCCTCCAGATACCGGTAGGTTCTGGCACGCATGCTGTAGTCTTCAAAGGCGGGCAGGCGGGCCAACTGATGGTTGTGATAGAAGGTGAGGGGCAATTTGCCTGAGGGAGAGACATGCCCCAGCAGGATGTCAGCCACAGCCTTGCCGCCCCGCGCACCGGGGTACCAGGCGAGAAGAACGGCATCCGCCCTCTCTCCCGCCTGCCCAAGATCAATGGCGCTTCCCGCCATCAGGCAGATGACCGTGGGCTTGTTGACCTTCAGCACCGCGTCCAACAGCCTGGCCTGGGCAGCCGGGAGCAGCAGGTCTGCTTTGTCGCCGGAAGCATCAGCGTTTCCGGTATCCCCTTCCTCGCCTTCCAGGCTTTCGTCCAGCCCCACAGCCAGCACCACTGCGTCCGCCAGCTCGGCCATGGCCACGGCCTCAGACAGCCTGTCATCCCTCTGTGCCAGGTTTTCCTCCCGGTCGCGCCACAGGTGGCAGCCCTGGGCGTACAAAACACGCACCTCTTCCGGCAGCGCATCCTGCAGGCCCTCCAGCACGGTGATGTAGCGTGAGGAGGTGCCATGATAATTGCCGATAAGCGCCTGGCGGCTGTTGGCGTTGGGACCGATCACAGCCAGCGTTTTGATCTTTTGAGGGCTGAGAGGCAAAAGGCCGTTGTTTTTCAGCAGCACGCAGCTGCGCCGGCTGGCCTCCTCGGCCTTTTTCAGGTGTTCGGCACACTCCACCACCGTCAGTGGGATATTGTCATACTCGGTCTCTCCAAATAAGCCCAGCATAAACCGCGTGGTGAAGAGCCGTATAGCCGCCGCCCGGATATCATCCTCCGTAACCAGCCCCTCCTGATGGGCGATGAGGATATGGAGATAGGTGTTTCCGCAGTTCAGGTCGCAGCCTGCTTTCAGCGCCATGGCAGCGGACTCCTGGGCTGTTCGGGTCACCTTGTGGTGCTCGTGGAAATCCCGGATGGCCCAGCAATCGGAGACAAAGTGTCCTTCAAAGCCCCATTCTCCCCTTAGAATTTCCTGGATGAGTTTGGGGCTCCCGCAGGCGGGCTCGCCATTGACCCGGTTATAAGCGCCCATCACGGCTTCCACCCCGGCCCGGGTGACCAGGGCTTTGAAAGCGGGGAGATAGGTCTCTGCCATGTCTTTGGGCGAGGCGAGGGCATCGAATTCATGCCGAAGCGCCTCCGGGCCTGAATGGACGGCATAGTGCTTGGCGCAGGCGGCAGCCCTGAGCGTCTCTCCTTCCCCCTGCAGGCCTTTGACATAGTGTATGCCCAGCACGCTGGACAGAAAGGGGTCTTCCCCATAGGTCTCCTGGCCTCGACCCCAGCGGGGGTCCCGGAAAATGTTCACATTGGGTGACCAGAAGGTAAGGCCCTTGTAGATGTCCCGGTCGCTTTGGCAGGAAGCGGCATTATACTTGGCCCGCCCCTCTGTGGCAACGATTTCGCCCATCTCCCGTGTCAATTCCGGGTCAAAGCAGGCCGCCATGCCGATGGCCTGGGGGAAGCTGGTCGCTGTGCCCGCCCGCGCCACGCCATGCAGGCCTTCATTCCACCAGTTGTATGCCGGAATATCCAGCCGGGGGACAGCCGGTGCGTCATACCGAAGCTGGGACGCGGCCTCCTCCAGGGTCATCCGGCCGACCAGATCCGCCGCCTTTTTCCTTGCTTCGTTTCGCTGCACGTATTTCTTTTTCCCTTCAATCAATCACTTTGCCGGATTGGCATCAGCCTTTCACACCGCCCAGGGCAACGCCCGCAATGATGTACTTGGAAAGCGCGAAATAAATGATAAACAGCGGAAGGACCGTCAGCGCCAGTCCCAGATAGACCGCGCCGTATTCCGTACGGTAAATATCTCCGCGGAGGAGGCTCACCATGATGGGCAATGTGTACTTGTCATTGTTCGTCAGAAGGATCAGGGGCAGGAACAGGTTGTTCCAGCTGGCGACGAAGGTAAAAATCGCCTGGGTTGCTATAGCCGGCTTCATGATGGGCAGGATGATCCGGTTGAACGTGCTGAATTCGCCCGATCCGTCGATCCTGGCGGCGTCCACAAGTTCAAGCGGCAGGGATGCCAGCATATACTGGCGCATAAAGAACACCGTGGCAGGTGCTGCAATGGACGGCAGGATCAACGCCAGGAAATTGTTGGTCATCCCGATGCGGTACATAAACTGGTAAAAGCCGATGCTGGTGACCTGTGCTGGAATCATCATCACAGCAAGGATCATGCTGAAAAACGCCTGGCGCATTTTCCAGGAATAAGCCACCACCGCGTAAGCGGTCAGCACAGAGAAATAGATAGCCAGGGCAGTGGATCCGGTGGATATGATGGCCGAGTTGTAAAACCCCTTCAAGGGGTCAAACGTCTTGCCTGTAAAGACGGCATAGTTGCTGGCAAGGTAACTTGATGGCAAGAGGGAAACACCGCTTTGCTGGATTTCAAAGGTGCTGCGGGTGGCGTTGATGAACATCACCACAAAGGGAAACAAGCTTAGAATCGCCAGAAAAATGCAGAAAGCATAAATGAACACGCGAAAAGCGCTGCGGCCGACCGAATTGCTCTTCTTCATTTCACGGCCTCCTCCTTATGTAGTTCCCCACGCTTGATCTGCCTGGCGAGTTTCCTTGCCTCCTTCTTTTCCAGTACTTCCGCTTTATCCCGCATCAGGAGGAAAACGCCGATGGACAGGAAAGCAATGATGACAAACATGATCATGCTCGCGGCTGCAGCGCGGTTATACAGGTAACTGCCGCTGAAGGCCTGGTTGTAGATGAACAGGCTGGTGGTCAGCGTGGCGTTGCCCGGCATCCCCAGATTAAACAGTTTCGGAATATCAAACATATTCAAGCCACCAATCATGCTGGTTATAAGCACAAAAAGCAGGATTGTTCTAAGGTTGGGAAGGGTGATGTACAGGAAAGTCTGCACATCGCTCGCGCCGTCGATATCGGCCGCCTCAAAGATCTCCGGATTGATCCCCAGCACCCCGGAAACAAGAATGATCATCGTATAGCCATACCACATCCAAAACTGGATAAAGGCGATGATCAGCTGGGATGCTGATTTATCCGTCAGGAAGTAATAGGGCTGCGCAAATATGCCTGCTTTGACGAGAACGTCGTTGATAGGACCCATCGGGTACCCGAACAGCACATTGAACAGAATGGCGATGGTGGCAGCGGTGATGATGTTGGGCATGTAAAAGACAACTTTAAAAAACCCCTGCCCTTTGATTTTGTTGTGATTGGAGGTGAACCAGGCTGTCAGGATCAGCGCCAGCAAAATCTGGGGGATAAAGTTGATCATCCAGATCTTCAGCGTGTTGACCAGGGACAGTTTGAACGAGGCATTGTTTAAAATGAGCCTGAAGTTGGCAAAAGGATCCTGTAAAACATTGATACTTGTTTTCAGCAGGCCCTTGAGGTCCGTAAAGCCGATAAACGCTGTGTAAACAGTCGGGTACAGGGAAAAAATGATGAAAGCGGCGATAAAGGGAATGCTGAAGATGTAGCCGTACTTAGCATAACTCAGATGTTTTCTTTTCTTCAAAGCCAATCACTCCTCTGCAGGCTTAAACGCCGCGGGAACAGGCATTGTCCTGTTCCCGCGGCGCTGTGCTAAGTCATTATTCTACGACAACATCCAGGTTATCGGCGACATTTTGCTTGAACAGCGCAATCGCCTCGTCCCGGCTGATCTGGCCGGAGGTATACATCCGGACACTGTCGCGCCAGTAGCGGTTGATGGTCTCGTCGTACTGGGTCATGTTCTTGCCGTTGGCGAACTCGTTGGCAGGTACGAACACATCAAACATGTTCTGGCCGCCCAGGAACTCCAGGGAACCGTCGGACATGGCCATGACAACACCGGAAGCGACCGTGTCCTTGGTGCCGCCCTCGCCATAGAGTGTTCCGTTGGCCCAGTGATACTGCAGGCCGGTTTCTGATGCATCAAGGGTGATCCAGTTGATGAGTTCCCCGACTGCTTCCTTCTTTTCAGTGGAGGCATTGGCCAGCAGCCAGGTGCCGCCCCAGAAGAAACCAACGGGGGGGGCGCATACAGCCCAGTCGCCGTAAGTGCCTTCGCCGGGTGCGGTGCCGCCGGAGTTGCCGGCCATCACGTAGTTGATCAGCCAGGCGGGGCCGAAGAAGCCGAAGATGCCCTTGGCGCCTTCACCCTTCATGTCTGCGAACCAGGCGTCAGTCCAGTCCTGGGTATCGTTGTACAGATCATTTTCTTTCAGGAGCATTGAGATGTCAATGAACTCCTCGCGATTGGGATCAAGGTTCAGTTTTCCATCTACGACCCAGCCGAGTTCCGAGCTGTTTTCCACGGCATGCCAGATATCGCCGTCGCCGGAGACGATGCCATAGCCTTTTTCCTTGAGGGCTTCAGCCGCTTCAAAGAACTTGTCCCAGCCGGGACCCACTTTGGCGCCGATCTCAGCAGGGTCATCGGTGCCGAAGACTTCTTTGGCGATGGAACGGCGGTAGATGAACGCGCCGCCGGTGGCCTGATAGCCAAGCGCCACCAGGTCGCCATTGGGGTTGGTGCCGATATCCACAGTATACTGTGCGATTTCTGCAGTCTCAACAGCAGAAACATCAATGCCCAGATCTTTGTAGGGGGCGGCGTAGCTGGACGCGTCACCCTGGCTGTATTTCAGGATAAACGCGGCTTCAGCGCAGTAGATATCAGGGGCATCGGCGCCGCCGGCTGCCAGGGCCGCGTCCAGCGCGGGCTGATATGCGCCGTCGGTGGTGGCGATAATGGTGGTTTTGACATCATACTTCGCGGCAAATTCAGGGTTCAGTTCGAGGTAGCGGTCAAGCATCTTGGGAACTTCATCGGTAAATGCCCAGAGATTGATGGTTTGTTTCCCCTCAGCCAGTGCCGATGTAAGGCCCAGGCCTAACAAAAGGGATAACACGAGCAACAGGGACAGGGTTTTTTTCATCTTGTTCTACTCTCCATTCTTTATTTTTTTCCGTTGTTCCAGACATCATAGATGCGGTAGCAGAGCCGGGTCCTTCTGTGATGTTTGTTACTTCGATTTGATGGTAATTGTTAAAGCTGCGCTTGTCAATAGCGCGGTGCCGTCACGCAAGCGAAAACTACGAAAACGGTTTCCTTAACAGGATTGGCTGCCTATTTTCCCTGAGTGACCGGGGCTGTTGGCGCCGGCACAAAAGGCTGCAGGGCGCCCACGCCTTCCACATAGGGGGCCAGCGTAAAAGGCGTGTCATGCTGTGCCAGTTCGATAACGGCCCGGGCGGCCTCCCCGCTTAGGATGACGGGCTGGTAGTTGTTGTAGTCCGGCATGCCGGAGGGGCTCACAGGAATCAGGTTCACCCGGTGGCCCAGATAACCCTCATCCCGGCTGAATGTTAAAGTCACCTGGGCAATGAGCGCCTGGGTGGCGCGGAGCTGGGCATTGCCGCCAAAAGAGAAATTGCCAAGCGAATAGACGACCGAGGCGCCGTCGATAATGTCCATCCCCTGAACAACATGGGGATGGTGCCCTACCACCACGGAGGCGCCGTTTTTCACATACCATTGGGCCAGGCGCTCCTGGCTCTTCACCCGCGCGGGATTGTATTCCATGCCAGCGTGCATCACCGCCACGATGGCATCGCATCCCGCGTCCTTAAGGGTTTGGAGATCCTTTTGCATCCGGTCCCTGAAGCCGCCGAAGGTGGCGCTGTAAGCGCCGGTGAAGCCCACCTTGAAACCCTCTTTCTCAAATATCCATGTGTTGGAAAGCATATTGGTGGCAGCAAACCAGGGCACGCCCACTTCCTCCAGCGCCGTGATGGTGCTCCTGAAGCCCTGGATGCCATAGTCAATAATATGGTTATTGCCCACAAACACCGCCTCTACGCTGCCCTCCGGCAGGATCCGGGCAAAATCGGTACTTGCCCGGAAGTTGTAGGTTTTGTCCGCCCGGTTGGCGGAATGGTTGTAAAACACGCCCTCCAGGTTGATGACCGTCACATCATCATGGGCAAAGAGCGACTGCACTTTTTTAAAGGGGTAGTCATATCCCCGGGCCCTGACAAAACTGTCAAAGGAAAGCAGGTTTCCACGGGTGTGCTCTTCGCTGCCCAGGGTGTTGTCCCCCGCCAGGGTGACCACCACATCCACCACATCCCCACCTGCATTCACCGGCAAATGGAAAAAGAAGACCAGGCAAACAAGCGCCAGAGCCAGGGTTCTTCGCATACTGTCTCCAATCACAGCCGAGTTACCGGCATCTTATCAAACAGCCCTCAGCCATGTCAAACCACC
>JAAYJP010000239.1 GCA_012522875.1 Clostridiales bacterium
CCGAATTGAAGGCGTGCTCATCGGGTTGGGCTTGGGGCCTGAATTTTTTGGGCAGCATGCGGATACCTTGAGCGGCGGTGAACTGACACGCCTGGGTATGGCGCGTTTGCTGTTGCAAAAGCCTGATCTATTGCTGCTGGATGAACCCACCAACCACCTCGATCTGGCGGCGCTGGAATGGCTGGAGAGGTATTTGCTTCAATATCCTGGCGCTATGATCATCGTGTCCCATGACCGGTATTTTCTGGATGCCGTTAGCACAGATATGGCGGAAATTCTCTTTGGCATGGCGGAAATCTACCCCGGTAATTACTCCCGGTATCTGGCCCAGCGAGAGGAGCGCATGGCCGCCCGGACAAAGGCTTATGACCTTCAGCAAAAGGAAATCATGCGGCAGCGGGCCATCATCACCCGGTTTAAGCAGTTCAATCGGGAAAAATCCATTCGCGCTGCTGAAAGCCGGGAGAAGGCATTGAACCGGATGATGCTTCTGGAGAAGCCGGAAGAAGAACGGCAGGTCGCTTTTCGTTTCAAAGCGGCGCGCAGGCTCGGAGAAACGGCGATGACGGCAGAAGGATTGAGCAAATATTTTGGCAACAAGGCGGTGTTTGAAAATATAAATGTCGAAATGTTCTCGGGAGACCGTGCCGTGCTGATTGGCCCAAACGGTGTTGGCAAGACTACGCTTCTCAAGTGCCTTCTGGGAATCATCACCCCGGACTCCGGGGAAATACGTTTTGGCGCCCAGGCTGACATTGGCTACTATGACCAACGCCAGCAGGATCTGAATCCGGATAATGATATCCTCACAGAGGTATGGGATGATTTTCCGCGCCTCACCCAAAGCCAGGTGCGCGGTGCGCTGGCGCTGTTTCAGTTCATGGGTGAGGATGTTTTAATGCCCATCCGGCTGCTGTCGGGCGGCGAGAAAGCGCGCGTGGCGCTTACCAAGTTGATGCTTGGCCGGGATAACTTCCTGGTCCTGGACGAACCCACAAATCACCTGGACGCGGCAAGCCGTGAAGTCCTGGAAAGCGCCCTGAAAACCTATGATGGTACCATTCTGGCGGTGTCCCATGACAGATTCTTCATCAACCGCCTGGCCAACAGGATTTTCTATATGTCTCAAAAAGGAATAGAGATTTATGAGGGTAATTATGAGGACTATCTGGCCAGCCAAGTTGGCCTTGATGTGGAATCAAGGTATGAAAACAAACCCACCCGTACCGCGGCAGCAAAAGAACGGCGCTTGGCCCGCAGAGAGGCTGCCCGGCAGGCAGAGTTCATCCAGGCGGCAGAGACAGCCATGGACGAGGTAAAGCGATTGGAGAAAAAGCTTAATTCCGCAAGAGAAAGCCAGATGGATCCTGATGTCTATAAAAATCCTGAGCACGCGGCAATCCAAGCCGGTATTTGCCGGGAGCTGCAGGCGAGGCTGGATGCGGCATACCAACGATGGGAAAAGGCAGAGACAGCGCTTGAGGGTTTTCAGGTTGGGCGTTAGAACAGGATTAAAACAAGTTTCGGCAATCAAATGGAAGAAACGGTACAAAAAAAGCCATTGAACAAATACGAGACCGGTTCCCGTATATTGACAACCTGGGAAAACGCGGGTACAATTCCGATAACTTGGGAAGAGGAGGGAAAATTGATGCATGTATCAATGATGATGCGAATGTCCGAGATGTGCGAGATTGTTTTCCCGCGCTTCCTGCATTGCGCTTTGTAACGGCCGATTATTCAGCCTACACCCGCTTGCATGAGTGCGAAGCGGGTTTTTTGTACGGATGAGGAGGATGATTGTGGAAGCTGCCCCGCTGCTGGAAATCAGGGAATTGTCAAAAGTATTCAGTGATGCCGATAACCGTGTGGTAGCGCTCAATGATATCAGCCTTACGGTGTGTGAGAAGGAAGTTTACGGTATTGTCGGCATGTCAGGAGCTGGGAAGTCCACACTTATCCGCTGCATCAACAGGCTGGATACCCCCAATGCCGGACGGGTGCTCTTTCGGGGGCAGGACATTCTGACCATGGACCGCCGCCAGTTGCTTTCTGTCCGGAGGAAAATGGGGATGATTTTTCAGCAGTTCAACCTCCTTATGCAGCGTACAGTAGGGCAGAATGTTTGCTACCCGCTGGAGATTGCCGGGATAAAGCACACCCAGGCAAACTCGCGGGTCAGTGAGTTGCTGGATATTGTTGGCCTTCAAGACAAACTGAATGCCTATCCCGCCCAGTTGTCTGGAGGCCAGCGCCAACGCGTGGCCATCGCCAGGGCCCTTGCCAGCAATCCGGAAGTGCTTTTATGCGATGAAGCGACCAGCGCCCTGGACCCCATGACGACCCAGTCCATCCTGACGCTGCTTCAGGATATTAACCGCCGCCTTGGTATCACCATTTTACTGATTACGCACGAAATGGCAGTGATTCGGCAGGTCTGTGACCGGGTGGCCATTCTTGATGACGGCGAGGTGGTGGAAGAGGGGACGGTGAACGAGGTGTTCATGCATACCAAATCCCAGGCGGGCAAGCGCCTGTTTGGCGTTCTGCCACAGGAAGCAAGGGATGATCCCGGCATACCCGCACTGCGTATTGTTTTTGACGGTGCTGCGGCCGGCAAGCCCATTATTTCACGCCTGTCCCAGGAGACCAATGTCGCTGTCAATATCCTTTCAGCCAACATGAATCACCTGGGCGGAAAGGTGTATGGCCAGATGCTCATCGAAGTCCCCAAGGATGAGCGGGATACAAGGGCAGTCGTTCGCTTTTTGACAGAGCATGGGCTGACGGTAAAGGAGGTGAATACCTGATGAGCTGGGAACAACTCGCGCCCGTTTTACTGGAAGGGCTGTGGGACACGCTGTATATGACCGTTCCTTCCACGTTGATTGCCTACCTCGTTGGCATGCCCCTGGGGATTCTGCTGGTGGCAACCGCTACCGGAGGTATAAGGCCCATGCTCAGGTTCAATGCTTTGCTGGGCATGGCCATCAACTTCCTTCGCTCGGTACCTTTTATCATTCTACTGGCCATGCTCTTTCCGGTAACCCGTGCGGTGATGGGGAGAGCCATCGGAACCCGGGCCATTATCTTCCCCCTGACCATCAGCGCTTTTCCCTATGTGGCGCGGATGGTTGAGAATTCCCTGGTGGAGGTGGACCGCGGCGTTATCGAGGCCGCACAGTCCATGGGTTCCACTGACTGGCAAATTATCCGCAAAGTGCTTCTGCCTGAAGCCTTCCCCAGCCTGCTAAACGGGGCCGCTATCTGCATGGTAACCATTCTAGGCTATACGGCCATGGCTTCAACCGCTGGTGGCGGTGGCTTGGGCGCCCTGGCGATAACAAAAGGGCTGAACATGCGTAATTTCCCCCTGATGTACTCTGCAAGCCTGATTTTGGTAGCCCTGGTGCAGATCATGACCTTCTTCGGCAACCGGATCAGCCGAAAATCGGATCACCGGAAAAAATAATTCCCTATTATGAAAGGAGAACCCCATGAAAAAGTCATTGGCTCTGGTCTTGGTTCTGGCGCTTTCTCTCAGTTGCGTTTCGGTTCTGGCCGAAACAGCGCTCACACCCATCCGCGTTGCTGCGTCTGCCAACCCACATGAGATCCTTCTCAACTTTGTCAAGGACGACCTGGCTCAGGCGGGGTTTGATCTGCAAGTTACCTGGATCGACGGCTATGTTTTGCAGAACCCCGCCACTTCTGCTGGTGAATATGATGCCAATTTTTTCCAGCACCGGCCCTACTTGAACGACTACAATGCCACCGTCAATGAAGAAGAACAGCTGGCAGCAGTTATTCCGGTGCACTATGAGCCCTTTGGTGTCTACCCGGGCACCAAGTCCAATTTAAGTGACATTGCAGACGGGGACGCCATCGCTGTGCCCAACGATCCCTCCAATGAAACCCGCGCGCTGCTCCTGCTCCAGGAAGCCGGGCTCATCAACCTGCCGGAAGGCGCCAATGTGGACAGCGGGCTTACCAAGCTGGATGTTACAGCAAAGGATAAGAAAATCGAAATTATCGAAGTAGACGCTGAGCGTCTGCCAGCCACCCTGGCTGATGTGGCTTTCGCGGTTATCAACGGCAACTACGCCATTCCCGCCGGGCTCTATCCCACACGGGACGCCATTTACCTTGAGAGCAGCGAAGGCTTGGCTGCCCAGTTGTATACAAACTATGTGGTGGTGAAAGCCGGCAATGAAAACGCCCCCTTTGTGGAGGCGCTTCGCGAAGCGCTTCACTCCGACAAAGTCAAGCAGTTCCTGTTGGAAAATGAGGACTTCAAAGGCGGGGTCGTGCCCAACTTTGAAGGGGATCCAGCAACCGATTCTCAGTAAGGGAGCCAAATTATAACCGGGCGGGGAAGGCGGTGCAGCAGCGCTGCCTTCCTCTTTTCAA
>JAAYJP010000240.1 GCA_012522875.1 Clostridiales bacterium
CAGGCGCGGGGAATCTCGATCATGGTGCCCACCTGGAACTCAATGCGCTCGCCCTGCTCGGCGAAGATTTTTTCTGCCGTATCCAGAACAATCTGCTTCACAAACGCCAGTTCCTTGCGGGTGCCAACCAGGGGAATCATAATCTCGGGCTTCACCTGAAGGCTGGTTTCCTTGCGCACCTTGAGGGCCGCCTGGATGACCGCGCGGGTCTGCATCTCCGCGATTTCGGGGAAGGTGACGGACAGGCGGCAGCCCCGGTGGCCCATCATGGGGTTGAACTCGTGCAGGGCGTCAATCTTTTCCAGGATTTTCTCACTGGTGGTGTTCAGCTCCCGGGCCAGGTCGGCGATTTCATTGGCCATGGACTTGGCGGGCAGGAACTCATGCAGCGGAGGATCCAGATAACGCACCGTCATGGGCCGGCCTTCAAGGGCGATATACATCTCCTCAAAGTCCTTCTGCTGCACAGGAAGAATTTTGTTAAGCGCCGCTTTACGCTGCTCCTGGGTGTCTGAGAGGATCATCTCCCGCACAGCGGCGATACGGCTGGCTTCAAAAAACATATGCTCTGTGCGGCAAAGGCCGATGCCCTCAGCGCCAAACTGAACGGCCTGCGCGGTCTCCCGGGGCGTGTCGGCGTTGGTGCGCACCTTAAGCCTGCGGGCTCTGTCAGCCCAGGCCATGAGCCGGGCAAAATCGCCCGTCACCCGGGCTTCCACCGTGGGCACATTGCCCTTGTACACCTTGCCGGTACCGCCGTCCAGGCTGATGGGGTCCCCCTCGCGGAAAACCTGGCCCTTGGTGGTCGTCATCATCTTTTTCTCCTCGCTGATGACGATATCATGGCAGCCTACTACGGCCGGGCGCCCCATGCCGCGCGCGACCACCGCGGCGTGGCTGGTCATGCCGCCCCTGGCGGTGAGGATGGCTTTGGACAGATCCATGCCCTCGATATCCTCAGGCGTCGTTTCCTCGCGAACCAGAACCACTGCCTTGCCATCCCTGGCGGCTTTTGCCGCGTCCTTCGCGGTGAAGTACACGAGGCCCGAACCGGCACCGGGGGAGGCAGGGAGGCCGGAGGCGATAATCTCAGCCTTGCCAAGGGCCGCTGCGTCAAAATTGGGGTGCAGCAGGGTATCCAACTGCCGGGGGTCCACTTTCAGGACAGCTTCTTCTTCCGTCAGTTTTCCCTCCTCAACCAGGTCAACGGCGATCTTCAGCGCCGCGGCGGCGGTCCGCTTGCCATTGCGGGTCTGCAGCATATAGAGCTTGCCCTTTTCAATGGTGAACTCCATGTCCTGCATGTCCCGGTAGTGGTTTTCCAGATTGGTGGCGATGGTGGTGAACTGCTTGTACACCTCGGGCATGGTATCCGCCATGGTGAGAATGGGATTGGGGGTGCGGATACCGGCTACCACGTCTTCGCCCTGGGCGTTCATCAGGTATTCGCCGTAGAGCTTCTTCTCGCCCGTGGAGGGGTTGCGGGTGAAGGCCACGCCGGTGCCTGAGTCATCGCCCATGTTGCCAAAGACCATGGCCTGCACGTTGACGGCGGTGCCCCAGTCGGAGGGGATGTCATTCATCCGGCGGTAGTATATGGCCCTGGGATTGTCCCAGGAGCGGAACACGGCCTTGATGGAGGCCATCAGCTGCTCTTTGGGTTCCTGGGGGAAATCCTCACCCTTGTGCTTCCTGTAAACTTCCTTGAAACGGCGGGCCACTTCCTTCATGTCATCGGCGCCAAGGTCCGTGTCCCCGGTGACACCTTTTTCCTTCTTGACGGCGTCCAGCTCGGCCACGAAATGCTTGCGCTCCACTTCCATCACGACATCGGAGAACATTTCGATAAAGCGGCGGTAGGAGTCATAGGCGAAGCGCGGGTTCCCGGTGAGCCTGGCCAGGCCTTCGACCGCCACGTCATTGAGTCCCAGGTTCAGGATGGTATCCATCATGCCGGGCATGGACGCGCGGGAGCCGGAGCGTACGGATACCAGGAAAGGGTTCTCCAGGTTGCCGAATTTCTTGCCCGCAATTTTCTCGGTGACTTCCAGCGCCTGATAGATCTCCGCCTCAATATCCGGCGCGATGGTTTTGCCGTCCTCATAGTAGCGGGTGCAGGCTTCCGTGGTCACGGTGAATCCCTGGGGCACCGGCAGACCGATGTTGGTCATCTCCGCAAGGTTTGCGCCCTTACCGCCCAGCA
>JAAYJP010000241.1 GCA_012522875.1 Clostridiales bacterium
ACGCTGGGAGTGGATCCTGGTGATCCTGATCCTCCTGGTTTTTGCGCTTTTCTCCCGGCTTCAGCCGGACAACTACACCATCCCCAAACTTCTGAACCAGACCCGGGTCTACATGGTGGATGTGGGATTTCTGGCCCTGGGCATCCTGGTGGTGCTGATCCTTGGGGATATCGACATCTCCATCGGCGCCACCGCGGCGCTCTCAGTCACCGTGATGGCGGTTACCTACAACCAGGGCAATGGGATTCCCTTTCTCCTGGCCGTCGCCCTGATGCTTCTGACGGGAGCGCTCTGCGGGTTTGTGAACGGCCTTCTGGTCAGTCGCTTCCCGGAACTTTTCCCCATGATCATCACCCTGTCCACCCTGACCCTCTACCGGGGCATCGCCTACATCATTCTCAAAGACCAGTCCTCCGGGCGCTTCCCCAGCTGGTACGCAAAGGACCTGGGCTACGGCTCCTTCCGCCTCTTTGGGCTGGACGTGCCCATTATGCTGGTTTGCATTCTGGCAGTGCTGCCAGTATACTATATATGGCTCCATAAATCGGCCTCCGGGCGCAGGATATTCGCCGCCGGCACCAACCTTACGGCCAGCCGCTACTCCGGCGTTCAGACCGGGCGAATTAAGGTGATGGCCTTCACCCTAAACGGTATCATGGCAGCAGTGGGCGGCTTTTTCCTCACCTCCCGCACAGGGTCCGTGAAGTACACGCTGGCCACCGGCTTTGAGATGCAGGCCATCGCCATCGCTGTGCTGGGCGGGGCGTCCACCTCCGGCGGCCGGGGCAGCGTCATCGGCCTGCTGCTGGCATTGATCCTCATGACGGGGCTTAAAAACGGCCTGATGCTGGTATACAACGATGCGTTCATCCTGAACCTGTCCATCGGCCTGCTGCTCATCCTTATTGTTCTGATTCCAAACATAGCCGGGAGGATCAGGCGGCAGAATACCGTGCGCCGCCAGCGGATGAGCCTTCAGAAAACCTGAACCGTATTACGGCGGGTGAGAACCTGCTGAAAATAAGAAGGAGAAGACCATGAAGAAAACACTGTCCCTGTTACTGGCACTGGTAATGCTATTGTCCCTGGCCTCCGTGGCCCTGGCGGAAGAACCCATTCAGATTGGCGTTGTCTACAAGCAAACCGGAAACCCTTTCTTCGAGGCAGCCGTGCGCGGCTTTGAAGAAGCCTCTAAGGAGCTGGGCTTTGAGTTCATCCACAATGGCCCGGCCGACTCCTCAAATGAAGGCCAGATCCAGATCATTGAAGGCTACATCCAGCAGGGCGTGGACGCCATCGCCATCTCCGCCAATGACGCGGCCGGTGTGGTGAGCGTGCTGCAGAGCGCCATGGACCAGGGCATCAAGGTGGTCTCCTGGGACTCCAAGGTGGAGCCTGAAGGCCGCATCCTGAACATCGACCCCTCCGTGGCCCAGAACATCGGCCGAGTGCAGGTGGAAGAGATTGCCCAGCAGATCGGCGGGGAAGGCCAGATTGCCGTCCTGTCAGCCGGCGCTACCATGGACAACCAGAACACCTGGATCAGGTACATGCAGGAAGAGCTTGAAAAGCCTGAGTACGCGAAGATCGAACTGGTCACCATCGTCTACGGCGATGACCTCACCGACAAATCCATCCAGGAGATGCAGGGCCTCATCAACTCCTACCCGGACCTGAAGGGCGTTATCTCCCCCACCACCGTGGGTGTCGCGGCAGCTGCCGTAGCTATCAAGGACAACGGGCTTTCCGGCAAAATCAAGCTGACCGGCCTGGGCCTGCCTTCGGAAATGGCAGAGTACCTGAAGGATGGTACCTGCGAAGCCATGTTCCTGTGGAACCCCATTGATCTGGGCTACTGCGCGGCCTATGCCAGCGTGGCGCTGGTCAAGGGTGAGATCACCGGCGCTGCCGGCGAGTCCTTCGCGGCTGGCCGCCTGGGAGACAAGGAAATCATGGAAGCCAGCGACGGCGGCAGCTTTACCCTGGTGGGTGACCCCTTCCGCTTCACCCCTGAGAACATCGATGACTGGAAAGAAGTCTACTGACCTGAACCCCTGAGGCTTTCCCGGAGGGGCCCTTAAGGGCCCCTCCGGGTATAACATGAACCGGAGGTTTTCATGGAGTTTTTCGCGCGCTACGCTGAGCCGCTTTCGGCCTTCAGCCGGTTCTCAAAGGTGCTTGGCGCCCGGGCTGATTATGTCCAGGGCGGCGGCGGCAACACCTCGGCCAAGCTGGACGGCCGGCTGATGGCCGTGAAGGCTTCGGGTTTTTTGCTCCGGGACATTACCCCGGACACCGCCTATGCTGTCCTGGATTACCAGGCGCTGCGTTCTTTTTACGGGGGGCATCTGGCCGGGGATTTTCCGGATGTGGAAGCAGCCGGGTCCGCCGCCGCGAAAGAAGCTGTGGTGGCGGTGAAAGGCCTGGCACCCCTCAGGCCGTCTGTTGAGGCGGGCTTTCATGCGCTGCTGGACCGCTTTGTGGCGCACACCCACAGCGTTTACGCCAACCTGGCGGCCTGCTGCCGGGAAACCGGGGACATTCTGGCCCAGGCCTTAGGGGGAGCGGATTATGGCTTTGCCGTGGTGCCCTATGTGAACCCTGGCCCCACCCTGACCTTCACCATCCGGGATATCCTGGAGGAATCCGGGCGGCCCAAGGTGCTGGTGATGCAGAACCACGGCGTCATCGTCCATGAGGACCAGGAGGAGAAGTGCCTGCATATCCATGAGGATATGAACCGGCGCCTGGCGGCCTTCTTTGGCCTGAAAGAGGATGCGTTTCCCGTTGCCCGGGTGAAGGCCCAGGGCGGCGGCTTTGTATCAGACACCCCCTGGCTGGCCCAGCGGCTCAAAGGGGATAGCTATCCGGACAAACTCCTGCTGGATGCTCCCCTGTACCCCGACCAGATGGTGTTTTTCCGGGGAACCCTGGGGGAGGCGGCCGTGATCGACCGGGAAACAGGGCTGGCCCATTACAGGCTGCCCGAAAATACTGCGGTAACCCTTGAGGAAACCCTGTGCGCGGTGCTGTTCATCACCCAGACCATCAGGGAGAGGGGATATACGCTGCAGACCATGGGGGAGGCTGCCCAGCAGTTCATTGGGGGCTGGGAGAGCGAGAAGTACCGCAAGCAGCTTTCGGAGGGCAAGGCATGAAAACCACCGATTTGCTGGCCTTTGATATCGGCGCCTCCAACGGCAGGGGAATTATCGCACGCTTTGACGGGGAGCGGATCACGCTCCACCGGGTGGGCGGTTTTGAAAACAACTTCATTCCCCAGGGCAGCCTGGGGCACTGGGATTTCCACCATATTTTTCAGGAACTGAAGGCCTGTTTCCAGAAAGCAAGGCAGCAGGGCTTCGAGCCGGCCTGTTTTGGGATTGACACCTGGGGGGTCGACTATGGCCTGGTGAACGGGGCGGGGGAACTGATTGAAAACCCGCGGGCCTACCGCTGCGCCACGGATGCGGAGATGGAAGCGGCCTGGCAAAAGGTGGGGAGGAAGCGCATGTTTGAGCATACCGGCATCGCCGCGCTTAACTTCAACACCGTCTACCAGCTTTACCGCCGGGTGCTTCAGGGAGACGAGGCGCTGAAAAAAGCCAGGGCGCTTCTGATGATGCCGGATCTGCTGGGCTACTACCTGACCGGCGAAATCGCCACGGAATACACCAATGCCACCACCACGGGGCTGCTTGACGTGCGCACACAGAAATGGAGCCGGGAGATCATGGAAGCCCTGGGGATTCCCATGGAGATCCT
The DNA here is from genome assembly GCA_012522875.1 of Clostridiales bacterium. Taxonomy (GTDB): domain Bacteria; phylum Bacillota; class Clostridia; order Christensenellales; family Aristaeellaceae; genus UBA6115. Next base: position 3,766 of record JAAYJP010000241.1, read on the forward strand.
GACGCCCATCGACCGGGCAGGCACCCTGCGGGGAAAGCTGAAAGCCGGTATCGCCCAGAGCCTGGGAGTGCCCCAGGTGGCCTATGCCGCTGTAGGCACCCATGATACCGCTTCCGCTGTGGCGGCCATTCCGGGAGAGGGGGATTTCGCCTTTTGTTCCTCCGGCACCTGGTCGCTTTTTGGCGTGGAGACGAATGAACCGGTGCTCAGCGACTTTGTTTACAACGCCAACTTCTCAAACGAAGGCACGGTGCAGGGTGGCTTCCGGCCGCTGAAGAACATCATGGGCCTTTGGCTCATCCAGGAATGCCGCCGGGTATGGACGAAGGAAACGGGCAAGGAATACACATGGCCTGAAATCCAGGCCATGGCCCGGGCTGCCCCGCCGCTTGAAAGCATTGTGGACCCGGATGAGCCGCGTTTCTTCACCGCGGGCCAGATGCCGCAGAAGATCCAGGATTATTGCCGGGAAACCGGGCAGGAGGTGCCGGGGTCCATCGGTGAGATCGCCCGCTGTGTCTATGAAAGCCTGGCGCTCAAGTACCGCTGGGCAGTGGAACGCCTGGGCGAAATCCGGGGCGGGGGCATCAAGAGCCTGAACATCGTGGGCGGCGGAATTCAGAACCCCCTGCTCAACCAAATGGCGGCGGATGCCACGGGGCTTCCCACCACCGTGGGGCCCATTGAGGGCGCGGCCCTGGGCAATGCCCTGATGCAGGCCCAGGCCCTGGGACTGGTCAAGGATATTGGCGAAGCCCGGGCCCTGGCCCGCGCGTCGGTGGAGACCACATGCTATGAGCCCAATACCACCCCGCAGTGGGCGGATGCCTATGGCAAACTGCAGCGTCTGATGGAGGCAAGCGAATGATCGATCTTTCAAGCACCCAGGCCCTGGCGGCCAAGTATGTAGGAGACCGGCTTCCCGCCGCTCCGGGCAGGCTGTCGGGCAAGGTGGCTGTTGTGACTGGCTCCGCCCAGGGCTTTGGCCTGGGCATTGCCCAGGAACTGTACAAGGAAGGAGCCTTTGTGGTCATCGCTGACCTGAATGAGCCGGCCGCCCGCCAGGTTGCGGCTGAACTGGGCGGGCGTGCCCTGGCCGTGAAGGTGGATGTGTCGGATGAGGCCAGCGTCGCCAGCCTTCTGGTGCAGACCGTCTCAGCATTCCGGGGCCTGGATCTCTTTGTTTCAAACGCCGGGGTGTTGAAGGCCGGGAGCCTTGAGGAGATGGAGAAGAAGGACTTTGAGTTCGTCACCGCGGTGAACTACACCGCCTTCTTCACCTGCGTCAAGTACGCCAGCCTGGTGATGAAAGCCCAGTTTGGGGCGGATCCGGCATGGTCCGGGGATATCATCACCATCAACAGCAAGTCAGGCCTGGTGGGCAGCAACAAGAATTTCGCCTACGCGGGGGGCAAATTTGGGGCCATTGGCCTTGCCCAGTCCTTTGCCATGGAGTTGGCCCCCTACAACATCAAGGTGAACGCCATCTGCCCCGGCAACTACTATGACGGCCCGCTCTGGAGTGACCCGGTGAAGGGCTTGTTCGTGCAGTACCTCAATGCCGGAAAAGTACCAGGTGCCAAAACCCTGGAGGATGTGAAGGCTGCTTATCTGTCAAAATCCCTGATCAAGCGCGGGTGCCTGCCTGTTGATGTGGCCCGGGCCATCTTCTATGCGGTGGAGCAGACCTATGAGACGGGGCAGGCGATCCCCGTCACGGGGGGGCAGGTGATGCTGAATTGATGGATGAGAGGCTTCTGGCACGCCTGAACGCGCCCACAAGGGAGGAGCGCCTTCACAACCTCAGGGAAGAGGCTCATAAGGCAGGCTTCCCGCCGATGAACCCGCGATATATCAACAACCATATCCACACCTTCTATTCCTTCTCACCCTACTCCCCTTCCGCAGCGGTCTATGCCGCCAGGGCGGAGGGGCTGTGCACCGCCGGCATCGTGGACCATGATTCCATGGGCGGTGCGGAGGAGTTTGTCCAGGCAGGGAAGATCCTGGGGCTGCCGGTCACCGTGGGGGTGGAGGCCAGGGTGAGCATGGCGGGCACGCCTTTTGAGCGCCTGCGCACCAACAATCCGGATCAGCTGGGGGTCAGCTACATGGTGCTCCATGCTGTGCCCCACAACAGTATTCCCATGGTGCAGCAGTATTTCGCGCCGCTGAGGGAAGCGCGCAACAGGCGCAACCGGAGGATGGCCGAAGCCATCAGCCGCTTAAGCGGCCGGGAAATAGACTTTGACCGGGATGTGATGCCCTTGTCCAAGTTCCGGGACGGCGGCAGCATCACGGAGCGCCACCTGATGCAGGCTTTGGCAAGAAAGGAAGACCCCGGCCGCGGGATGCTGGCAGAGTACGACCGCATTGGGGAACTGAAGAAGGACTTCATCCCCAGGGTTTATGCGGACGCTGGGGAGGAGTGCCCGGCAATCAGGGATTACATCGCTTTTGCTGAAAAAACCGGCGGTATCCTGGCCTACGCTTATCTGGGGGATGTGACCCAGTCTGTTACCGGAGACAAAAAGGCCCAGGCCTTTGAGGACGCCCACCTGGACCTGCTGTTTGAAACCATCCATGCCCTGGGCATCCGTGCGCTCACCTATATGCCCACCAGAAACAGCGATTTTCAGCTGGACCGGGTGAGGAAACTTTGTGATGACTATGGTATCATGCAAATCAGCGGTGAAGACATCAATTCACCGCGGCAGGGCTTTGTCATCGAAAAGATGAAGGATGAGCGCTTCACCAACCTGATCGACAGCACCTGGCAGCTGATCAAGCACGAGAACGGAGGAATATTACCATGAAAACCAAAGCGGTCCGCCTGTACGGCAAGCAAGACTTACGCCTGGAGGAGTTTGAGCTTTCTCCTATGACAGATGATTCCGTCATCTGTGAAGTGGTTGCCGATTCCATCTGCATGAGCAGCTACAAGGCCGCTGTCCTGGGCGCCGAGCATGCCCGGGTGCCGGATGATGTGGCCAGCAATCCCACCATCATTGGCCACGAGTTCTGCGGCCGCATTGTGGAAGTGGGAAAAAACTGGCAGCACAAGTATAAGCCGGGCGATGGCTTTGTGATCCAGCCGGCCCACTCCTACCAGGGCTCCATGCTGGCCCCGGGCTATTCCTACCGCGACTGCGGCGGGGATGCCACCTATGTTTCCATCCCCATTGAAATCCTGAAGATGGATTGCCTGATTCCCTACCATTCCGATGTCTTTTTCCTGGGTGCCCTGACAGAGCCGCTGTCCTGCGTCATCGGCACCTACCACGCCATGTACCATACGCGGGACGGCGAGTATGTGCATGACATGGGCATCGTTGAGGGAGGAAACCTGGCGCTCCTGGCCTCCGTTGGGCCCATGGGCCTGGCCGCCATTGACTACGCCATCCACTGCGACCGGAAGCCCGGGCTGATGGTGGTGACGGACATAGATGACGCGCGCCTGAAGCGTGCCGCTTCCATCTACACGGTGGAAGAGGCCAGAAAGAATGGGATCGAGCTGCATTATGTCAACACCAAAAACATGGCGGACCCGGTGAAGGAACTGCGCGCCCTTACCAGGGATAACCATGGCTTTGATGATGTGATCTGTTTTGCCCCGGTGAAGCCCGTGGTGGAGCAGGGCGACCAGATCCTGGCGGTGGACGGCTGCCTGAATTTCTTCGCCGGCCCCTCAGACCTGACATTTTCCGCCCTCGTAAACTTCTATAATGTCCACTACAAGCGCACCCATATTACCGCAACTTCCCATGGCAACCTGGAAGATATGCGGGAAGCCATCCGGATGCTCAACGCCGGAAAACTCAACCCCGCGGCCTTGGTCACCCATATCGGCGGGCTGGACTGCGTGGCCCAGACCACCCTGAACCTGCCCAAAATCCCGGGCGCCAAGAAGCTCATCTATACCCATATCAGCCTGCCGCTGACAGCCATCGAGGACTTTGGGGAGCTGGGCAAGGCTGATCCCATGTTCAAGGAGCTGGACGAAATCGTGAAAGCCAACAACGGCCTGTGGTCAGGAGAGGCTGAAAAGCTGCTGCTGAAAAAAGCCAAACCCATCGGCTGAAACAGCAACCGGGGGCCTTCGTCCATGAAGGCCCCGGTTACAGTCCCCTTATTCAACATTTTTAAAGGAGTAAGCACATGGCATATCCCATCATTCTGCCCCGGCAGGGGCAATCCGTGGAAAGCTGTATCATCACCGAATGGCACAAAAAGGTGGGCGACCCCGTACAAGCCGGGGATGTCCTCTTCAGCTATGAGACGGACAAAGCCAGCTTTGAAGAAACGGCCAAGGAG
>JAAYJP010000242.1 GCA_012522875.1 Clostridiales bacterium
AACTACCGGTGGCAAAGGCGAAGGGGCCCCACCTGTTCCCATCCCGAACACAGAAGTTAAGCCCTTCAGCGCCGATGGTACTTGGCTGGTAACGGCCCGGAAGAGTAGGTCGCCGCCGGTTCCCAACAGATTGCGAATAAGGAATTATTCGCAATCCCTGTATTCCTCAGTAGCTCAATGGCAGAGCACTCGGCTGTTAACCGAGTTGTTGTAGGTTCGAGTCCTACCTGGGGAGCCACCTATCAACCTCAGCATTGATACAATGTTGGGGTTCTTTATGTTTCAAAACGTGTTGAAATAATGAGGTGTTTGGATGCTTTCTCTTTTGTAAGATATGTTTGGAACACGAAAATTTGATTGAATGATGTTTGCGAGGTGCAGCCAGTTGTTGCCTGGAGTGGCTTAGCTCGTCTGCCAGAGGAGAGGCAACGCCTCCCCTGCCCCTGGAGCAACCTGCAGTTACTCCTCCCACAAGGCTGAGCTTTCGACCCCGAGAATGAACCATGCGCTGAACCTGAATGTTTTACCATGTCCTGATTTGTACATGTACGGCATTAATCACAAAACTATACAAAACGAAAAGTATATGCTATATATAATGGTATTAGTACCAAGCCAAGGATGCTAGGCGTTCCTCCCGGTTGTGTCCTCAGGTAACTGATGTGAAGAACCCCGGAGTTAACTGTTGATTACATCGGTTTGGGCACAGTATAAGGAGGCATATGGATAATGTACACTGACAAAACCTTAGTCTGCCGTGAATGCGGAGCAGAATTTCTTTTCACTGCTTCCGAACAGGCTTTCTTTGCCGAAAAGGGTTTCCAGAACGAACCAGGCCGATGTCCGGACTGTCGTGTAAAGCGCCGCACAGCAAATCGGGGTCAGCGCCAAATGTATGATGTTATCTGCGATGAATGCGGCGTTGCCACACAGGTACCCTTCCAGCCGCGCGGCGATCGCCCGGTGTACTGCAACGACTGCTATGCCAAACATAGAAATCGCTGACCCGAAGCCATATTTTCAAGACTAACAAACAATACCCGCTGCAAGACGGAACAGAGCATAGACAAAGCGGTCCTGCGTGATTGCAGAAACCGCTTTGTCTGCACTCTGATTCCTGCAACAAACGACAGGGACTCAGCTGGATACAAAAGGCGTCTTATATCCTTCCCCGGTCGGGCGTCGCCTGAAGCGGCTTATAGGTGCAGTTTGCGCAGATCTTCCTTCATTCTTTCGATATCATTGATCCAGTCTTCAATATCGTGCTCATGTTCCAGCTCATCATTAAGGATCGTGACAGCCATTTGATGGGTGGAGTGATCTTTGCCTTCCGTGAAGGAGGCCAGTTTCTGATACCGTTCGATGGCACAGCGTTCTCCATTGAGATTCTGCTCAAGAATCGCCTCGATGTAAGGGTCAGTGGGCTCCTCGTAGACGCATTTGGAGAAGGAGGGCCATTGCTGGGGGTTGAGAAGGGGGGTTCCGCCCAGTTGAATAATCCGGTCTGCAACCAACTCTGCATGGGCCAGTTCTTCTGTAGCATGGGCCAAAAGCTCGGGCTCGACCTCACTGCGCATGGGTCCCTCCATCACACGGGCTCCGACCCAATATTGGTAATAGGCAAGCCATTCCTCAGCCAGTGCTTCATTCAGCTGCTGCAACAGTTCCTTAACATTGAGGTTTGCTATTTCGATTGCGCGCTTTCCCATAATCATTCCTCCTTTGAATATTAATGGCATATGTCGTTATCATATATACCATATCGCAAGTTTCAAGTCAAACCCCTGGACACTATCACTTCAACTGCGGGAGATTGACAGATTGACGCTTTTACAGCATATTAGGGTTATGATCAATCACATGATGGAGTTCAAATGACATTAGATCAAATGCCGCTTTTACAGGAAGCAACCATTATCAGGACCGACGGCGCAGGCCCTCTCCGGCTGAGGCTGCTTGATATGGGCCTGATCAGAGGGACACGGGTCACCATTCAAAAGGTAGCCCCTATGGGAGATCCCCTTGAAATCAACCTCCGCGGTTATTCTTTGACCTTGAGGCGTGAAGATGCCCGTTTCGTTGAGGTTATGCCCCTATGATGTTTGCTTTGGCCGGCAACCAGAACAGCGGAAAGACCACATTATTCAACCAACTGACCGGTACAAGACAGCATGTGGGCAATTTCCCGGGTGTTACGATAGAATCAAAAGCAGGTAACATCAAGGGCCTGAAAGATGATCAAGTTGTCGACCTGCCCGGTATCTACTCGATCCGCCCCTATTCCTCAGAAGAGATATTGACCCGGGATTTCATACTTTATCAACATCCTGATGCGCTGATCAACATTGTTGACGCAACAAATATTGAGCGCAATTTATACCTGACTTTGCAGCTGCTGGAAATGCGCATACCGACCGTGCTTGCCTTAAACATGATGGATGAGCTCAATGGTTCCGGCAGCAGCATAGATATTGAAAAGTTCTCAGATAGTTTGGGCGTCCCGGTCATCCCTATCTGTGCCACAAGGGGAGAAGGAATTCAGGAACTCATCGCTCAAACCAAGCGCCTGGCTCAGACGCGGGAACTCCCGCGTCAATTGGATTTCTGCAGCCCAGGGCCGGTGCATCGGTGTATTCATGCGGTCAGCCACATCATTGAGGACCATGCTGAACGGCAGCGTATACCCAGCCGGTTTGCGGCGACCAAACTGATAGAGGGAGACAACATCCTGACAGCCCGATTGGAACTGGATAACAACGAGCTTGACCTGATTGAACACAGCATCATTGAAATGGAACGCGACTGCGGGATGGACCGTAATGAAGCGCTGGCCGATATGAGGTATGCTTTTATCGGAGAACTATGCCATCAAACGGTTAAAAAAGGCGAGCATAACCGCGAACGCCAACGCAGCATGCGGATTGACCGTGTGCTGACGGGCAAGTACACGGCCATTCCCGTTTTCCTATTTGTTATGCTCGGAATTTTCTATTTTACTTTCAATGTCATCGGAGCCTGGCTGTCAGACCTGCTGGCTGCGGGAATTGATGCTTTGGCACGCCTGGCAGACGGGGCGCTGACCGTTCTTGAGCTTAACCCCATGGTCCAATCGCTTATTATCGACGGTGTGTTTGCCGGCATCGGGAGCGTGCTTAGTTTCCTGCCGTTGATTGTTGTGCTGTTTTTTTTCCTGTCCGTGCTTGAGGACACGGGATACATGGCACGCATCGCATTTGTGATGGATAAACCGCTTCGAAAGATCGGGCTCAGTGGCCGAAGTATTGTGCCGATGCTGCTGGGTTTTGGCTGTACCGTACCCGCCATACTGGCCACAAGAACGCTGGCCAGCGAAAGGGACAGGAAAATGACGATCCTGTTGACGCCTTTCATGAGTTGTACTGCGAAAATCCCTATTTACGCGTTGTTTGCCGCTGTCTTTTTTGGCGGGAACAGCGCGGTCATTATGTTGATCCTATATGTGCTGGGGGCAGCACTTGGCACGCTGATGGCCTGGATAGGAAGCCGTACTGCTTTTAGGGGAAATTCAACGCCGTTTATCATGGAATTGCCAAACTATCGTTTCCCCTCAATGAAGTCGGTGGTTGTATTGCTATGGGACAAGGCGCGCGATTTTATCCAGCGTGCTTTTACCGTCATTTTTATGGCAACACTGCTGATTTGGTTTTTGCAGAACTTTGATGTACGATTAAATCCCATCCAAAACGGCGAGCAGAGCCTACTGTCCGGTTTGGGAAAATTGCTGACCCCGTTGTTCCGACCACTGGGTTTCAGCGATTGGCGCCTGACTACCGCGCTCATCAGCGGGCTTGCAGCCAAGGAGGCTGTGGTCAGCAGTCTTGGTGTTACGATGCAAACTTCCATGGCTGAGTTGCCCAATGCAATCGAAAAACTGTTTTCACCCCTGAGCGCTTTTAGCTATCTGGTGTTTGTATTGCTCTACACTCCCTGTTTTGCAAGTATCGCGACCATGAAAAAGGAATTGAAGTCTGGTCTTCTGACCCTGCTTGCGGTCGTTGGGCAATGCGTGTTTGCATGGTTGATAGCCTGGGGCGTTTTTTCTCTTGGCAGCGTCCTATTATCGTTTTATTGATTGAACTGCGGGAGCGCAAAGCACAAAAACAAAGATTGTCTGAAATGATCAATATCTGTATGTGGTCAATAAAGACCCCGCTGCCGGATCTTTCTCAATAAGTTGATATCGGGCTTGCTGATTCAGGAACGCTTGTTTTACGTGCAGAAAAACCGGGTTCGATTCCCGAAAAAAATTTCTCAAAAAAAGTTTCGCCAGGATATTGACATATGTCGGAATCGTGCTATTATGGTATTGGTAACTGACATTTGTCATTTACCTAAGCGGATTCAACCCAAGGCTGACTGGCAAATTACAAGGAGGATTGTATGCCGAGATTTGATGGAACAGGTCCCGCGGGAATGGGATCAATGACAGGATGGGGCATGGGCCCCTGCGCAACCGGGGAAAGCGGAACAGCGGGCGTTTCTTATGGACGGGGCTACGCCTATCCCAGAGGTGGGCGCATGTGGTATGGACCGCGCTTTGGCCGCGGGCGCGGCATGGGATTAGGGAGAGGATGGGGTTTTGGGTACACCTTTGGCCCTTTTCAGGATCCCGCCGCCGATTTGGACGATGAGACCATCAAGGCGAATCTGACGGCCGAACGAGACGCGCTCAGGAATCAGCTGGACGCCATAGACAAGCGTCTGGAAAATCTGTAAGCGTGAAACAGACAAGGGGCGGTGCTCCTATCCGCCCCTTGCCTGCAGACGACTTCATGCCTTCAGGAAAAAGAATCATCGCGGTAACATTGTTTTGTATTGGATGATTTGCGCCACAGTCCTTATCCACGAACAAAAATGCGAGGTGAAACATGTCCAGACCGATGAAGGGGCGTAATGTATGCAATTTGCCTCGTAACGACAGATTTGGCCCGCTGGGCCGGCGCAATGAACAAAACGGCGAGATCATTATGACAGTCGATGAATATGAGACCATCCGGTTGATTGATGAGGTGGGGTTGACTCAAGAAGAATGCGCCCGGCAGATGAATGTCGCCCGAACCACTGTGCAGAGTATCTATACCAAGGCGAGAAGAAAACTGGCGAACTCTCTTGTCAATGGCATTGCGCTGACTATCAGCGGCGGGGAATACAGATTGTGCGACGGTTGGGGAGATGGTTGCAGGCGCGGTTATTGTCATCGTCATGGGCGAGAAATAGGGGCTTCGGAAAGAAGCCTGTCTGAACAGCAGGAGGAAAAACATGAAGATAGCAGTTCCAGTTGAAGATAGAGGGCAAGACCCCGCTGTAGCCGGAATTTTCGGGCGGGCGGCATGGTTTCTGATTTATGATGAGACAACAGGGCTGGCCCAAAGCCACGGAAACGACGCAGCCCAGAGCGCGGGCGGAGCTGGAATCAGGGCGGCTCAGGCTGTCCTGGACAGCGGTGCAAGGATATTGCTCACACCACAATGCGGAGGGAATGCGGCAAGGGTGCTGCTCTCGGGCGGTGTGGCGTTGTACAGGACGCTTCCCGACTTGAGCGCGAAGGAAAACATCAGGGCTTTTCTCGATGGCAAATTGGAAAAACTCGGAGATGTCCACGAAGGTTATCATAGGCACTGAAGAGATGAATAGAAGAAAGGTCGCAATCCTTAGCGGCAAGGGGGGCACAGGGAAAACGTTCGTATCAGTGAACCTGGCAAGCGTTTCTTCGCCGTCAACCTTCATTGATTGTGATGCGGAGGAACCAAACGGCCATCTTTTTTTTAAGCCTCAAGTCTGGCGTGTGCAAAAGGTGGCCGTTCCTATGCCCCGCGTCAATCCATTGCTGTGCAACGGGTGCCGTAAATGTGTCGATTTCTGCGCTTTTCATGCAATGGCTTGGACCAGCGAAGAATTGATGGTTTTTGAAGAATTATGCCACGGTTGCGGAGGCTGTCTGATGGTGTGTCCAAACGATGCGCTGAGCGAGATTCACCGCGAAATTGGAGAAGTTCGGGAAGGTACGTCTGAGAGGGTGCGTGTGCTGTCAGGGTTTTTGAACACAGGTGAAGCGTCGGGGGTTCCCATCATCAAAGCGTTGTTGGGTATGCAATTCGGCAAAAGCGACAATAATGTGTTTATCGATTGTCCGCCAGGCAGTTCCTGCATGGTGTCCGAAAGCATTCATGATGCAGATTACTGCGTGTTGGTGGCCGAACCTACACGCTTTGGCGCACACAATCTGAAGATGGTTCATGAACTGGTCCGGCTGTACGGCAAACCCTGCGGCGCGGTGCTTAACAAGTGTCTTGCTGGAGACGATCCCTCCCGTGATTATTGCCAGGCACAAGGGATTCCTATCCTTGCGCAGATTCCTTTTGATGAGGAGCTGGGCTTTCTAAACTCAAACGGCAAAATCGCTGTCAGAGAAAACGAACGGTATCTGATGATGTTTCAGGAACTGCTTCAAGAGATAGAAATGGAGGTTTCGGATGCGGCAATTGGTCATCCTTAGTGGCAAGGGCGGCACCGGCAAAACGACCGTGGCTGGCGCCTTTATCCGCTTGGCTCAGGCAAGGGCATGCGCGGACTGTGATGTGGATGCGCCGAACCTCCATCTGGTAAACAGCCATTATTCTTTGGAAGAGTCGACGCCCTATTATGGATTGCCCCTGGCGCACATTGATCCTGCCCGATGCATTGCTTGCGGCGAGTGTCAACAGAGCTGCCGTTTTGACGCCATTGTTTCGGGAACGCCCTATCAGGTCGATCCCTACTCCTGTGAGGGCTGCGGCGTCTGTATCCTGGTTTGCCCAGTGGACGCCATTACCATGAAACCGCATGAAGCCGGGACTATGACCCTTTTTTTGGATATAGACAAAGTATTTTCTACCGCATCGCTCAGGATGGGAAGCGGCACTTCCGGGCTTCTGGTCAGTCAGGTTAAGAAACGCATGAACGAGGCAGCGAAAAGCGATGTTTCCTTTGCCATTGTCGATGGTTCTCCGGGCATCGGCTGCCCAGTGATCGCAACCCTCAGTGGAGCGGACATCACACTCATTGTTGCAGAGCCTTCTCTTTCAGGTATCAGCGATCTGGAGCGCATCGTACAGACCGCTCGCGGGTTTGGTGTCAAAATGGCCGTCTGTGTCAACAAAGCAGACATCAATCCGGGAAAGACAGAGGAAATCAAGCGGTATTGTGAAAAGGAAAAACTGGTTTTTGCCGGCATCATTCCCTATGACCCGATGGCGATACAGGCCATCAATCAGGGGCTTTCAATCGTGGATATCGCTTGCCCCAGCGGGAAAGC
>JAAYJP010000034.1 GCA_012522875.1 Clostridiales bacterium
CAGGTCGATCGGCGCGTTTTGGTCTTCAACAACCAGGTGCCTGACGCCCGGTGCCTCCACATGCTCCTTGTGCGCGGGCTCCGCAAAGCCAATGGCCGGCGCGCTCAGGACAAGCGCCGCCAGAAGGACCGCCGCCAGAAAAACATTCGTCCAGTTACGCATCTGCATATCCCTCCCTTTCTCCTGCTTCCGGGGCTTCATGCAGGAAATCCCCGGCAGCGGCCGCCTGTTCATGGAACATCCTGATCCAGCCAGCCGCTACAGCGCGTATTTTTGCGCCTTCGCCAGCAATTCATGTTCTGTCACGAAGCCGGTCAGCGCACCCACCTTTTCCACGCAGGCGGCACCCGTGATGTTGCCATAGAGGACAGCCTGGGGCAGGGGCGCGCCCTTGATGAGGCCATAGACAAAGCCGGCCAGAAAGGCGTCTCCTGCGCCGGTGGTGTCCACTGCTTTGATGCCCGGCAAAGGGGGAACGACGGTTTCCCGGCCCCCTGAATACAGCAGGCAGCCCTCGCCCCCCAGTTTGACCACCACATGCTCAAAATGTTCCGCCAGCACCCGGGCAGCAGCACCGGGGCTGGTGGCCTGGGTGACACGCATGGCCTCCAGCTCGTTGGGAATGTAGAAATCCACCGCTTCCAGGATGTCCGCCATGTTGTCCAGGCGCATGTCTTCCCACCAGCCGCCGTCATAGACCAGCAGCGTGCCGGCGCGCCTGAGCTGAGGGTAAATGGGCAGAAAAGGCCTGTAAACCAGGGCGACGGCGGCGCCCCGGGAGGCCTCCAGCACCTGCTGGCGGTGTTCGTCGGTCACTTCCACCGGATCGGTGTAGCTGGTGAAGGCCCGGTCCCGGGGGGTGATGACCGCGCTGGTGACGTTGACGGGCATCCTGTCCCCGGTGTAGAGGTTCAGGGGAATGACGCCGTCCTCCTCATACTGGGCTTTGGCGAAACGCGAGAACATATCCTTCCCCAGGAATGTCTGGATGCGGGCGGGAATCCCCAGCCGCCCCACATTCACCAGGGTGGCGGGATAGCCGCCCCCTATCTGTACGGTGAAATCCCTGGCGTAGATCTCCTCCCCCTCCTGGGGCACCCGGGGCATGCCGGAGTAAAGCAGGTCCACGTTGGTGGAACCAAATCCGGTGACAAAGGGCGTATTATCCATTCCAGTCCCCCGTGTAGGCGGCATTCAGGCTGATATAGGCGTCCGCCAGCTGCTGGGCCAGGCTGAAGGAGTTGACCAGGGGATGGAGCAAAAGAGCCTTCACGGCCATGTGCCTGTCCCTGTGGATGATGGCCTGGGCTCCCAGGCGCTCAAAGTACTTCACCCGGCGGATGAGCTCGGCCTGGTCATCCGGCACCCGCGGAAACTTCCTTGGCACGCAGCCTTTGGGGGAAATGTCGCAGGTGACCTCCACCGTGTCCGTGTCCTCCAGAAAATCCACCGCACCGGCGTTTGGTACGGTCAATATCATGCTGTCTTTTCTGCCGGACTGCTCAATGTCGATGAAACTGAGCGCCACCCCGGCGTAGCCCCCCTCGTCGGGCTCAAAGGGGTCGAAGGACCAGGGCGGGATACCCCGTTTTACCCCCGTTTCACTGGCCATATACTGGGCTTCCCTGATGCCGTACCACTTGGTGAATACCCGAAGGCAGCGGTCAAAATCCTTTTCCGGGTCAAGGCCCGCCATATCAGCCTGCATCCCCTCGTTGATCTCCAGGATGCTGTCTCCCCGGGTCTTCCCGGCCTTGAGGATGTTATCAAGGGCACGCTCCCGGTGGTAATAGTAGTAAAGGTACTCGTTGGGGATATGGCCCAGGAATGTAAGCAGCGCAGGCTCAAAGAACTTCAGGTCGGTCGTCTGGTGGGCCTCGGCGCTTCTGAGCAGCTCCGGCATGATATCCCGGCCATCCAGCATCACCTTGTGAAACCAGCTCAGGTGATTAAGCCCAAACAACTCGCCCCGGATGTCCCCGGAGACCCTGCCGTAAAGCCTGGCAAACTGACTGAGCATCCCGCTGGGGGCGTCGCAGATGCCGTAGGTGAAGCCATAGCCCAGGTCCCTTAAGGCCTGGGACACGATGCCCACAGGGTTGGTGAAGTTGAACACC
>JAAYJP010000243.1 GCA_012522875.1 Clostridiales bacterium
ATGCGCGATTACTTGTTCTGCAAGATGATTCGGCCTTCTTCCACCGCTTTGACAAACACCAGCCCAATTTTGGGGTCGAACTGCGTGCCCAGATTGCGCCTGATTTCATCCAGTGCGTGTGCCACGGACAGGGAAGGCTTGTAGCTGCGGGCAGTGGTCATGGCATCAAATGCGTCGGCAACGCACAGGCAGCGGGCGGCGATGGGAATGTCCTCGCCCTTTAAGCCCCTGGGATAGCCCTTTCCATCCCAGCGTTCATGGTGCCCTATGGCGGCAGGTGTTACATAATCCAGGCTTGGCAGGTACTTTATCATGGCGATAGAGCCTTCCACATGCCGCTGCATTGCCTTATACTCCTCCTGGGTCAGCGGCCCGTCCTTGACCAGGATACTTTCGGGAATGCCGATTTTGCCAATGTCATGCAGAAGACCCGCCTGCCGGATGATTTCAACGTGCTCCTGGTCCAGGCCGATTTCCTCAGCCAGCCGTGAGGCGTATTTGGATACATTCTCTGAATGCCGGAAGGTGTAATGATCTTTGGCGTCAATGGCTGCGGTCAGGGCGTAAATGGTTTGGGCGCACTGTTCGCCAAAATGCAGCGCTTCCGGTGTGATGTCAATAAAACTCTGTCCCTCCCGGTAAAGCTGGGTCCGGTTTTTGCCGTTCTTCTTGGCGGCATAGACAGCGATGCTGGCATAGTGTATGGCTTCGTCCAGGCTTGAGGCGGCTGTGGGGAAGGAACAGATGCCTGCGGAGAAAGTCAGGAAACGGTGCCCCTCCTCCTTGCTGCTGCGCAGGTAGTCTCCCAGCATATCGCGGATAATGTCAATATTGTCTGATACAGCGCCGGCGTCCTTAAATGGAATGGCCAGGATGAACTCTTTGCCGCTGTAGCGGCCCACCCGGCCCTGATTGCCTGTGACGGCCAGCAGGATTTTCGCGAAGTCCTGGAGCAACTTATCCCCGTGGAAGGATCCATAAAGCTCATTATAGAGCCTGAAATCATCCAGGCTGATAATACAAACAGTAAAGCTGCTTTTCCTGGCCTTCTCGAAATCCTCTTTGATTTTCTCCAGGAAATGGCGCCGGTTGTGAAGCCCTGTCAGCCCGTCCATCTGGGCCTCATTCTGCATGACAGAATAGAGCATAGCGTTGTTGGCGGCGATTGACATGATGGCGGCTGCTGACTCCAGGAAGATGATGTCGCCGGGGCTGCCGATCTTCTGGCTGTCATGGTCAGAAAACAGGGTGACGGCGATGAGGCGACCGCCCTGGGTGATAGGAAGGATCAGGCGGACGCTCAATGCGCGCAGCATTTCCTTCTCGGTGTCCCACATGGCGCGGTAATGCTGCGTCCGGGAGAAATCCTTGAAGGACACTGCGGTTTTGTGCTCCCATAACCAGGAAATCAAGGGGCTGGCATGGGGGATGACCACATCTCCGGACACAGCTGGCTTGGAGTGGGCCCTGGTCACAAAATCGCCGCTCTCCTCCCGCACACAGACATAGGCCGCGTCACAGTCGATATTCTTCTCGATAAACTGGCCAAAGGTTTTGAAAATGAGCTGGCTGTCCAGAGATTCGTTGATCTCCCGGCTGAAGCGCCGGAGTTCCTCGTCCCGGGCCATTTGTCCCCGTGCAAAAAAAGTTTGAAGCAAAGAACGCAGCAGGTTATACACCAGCACCGTAAGCAGGGACACAAGGACAGCAATGACGATCGTCTGCTGATCGGCATACTCGGAAAAGAGCCGGAGGTACAGTCGGTCCAGGGACGGGTAAACGATGGCAAGCAGCAAAGTGGTCAGTATCGCTGCCGCCAGGTAGACAGGGCCGCGCGAGGTCACCATCTTGAAGGTGATCATCCTTTTGCGGTGAAGAGCGTAAAACAGAAGCAGTGCGTTGATACCGCAGGCAAGCGGGTCTATCGGGAAAGAGCCCATGCCCGGGATGGCGGTGGTCAAGAGCCCCGCGAACATGAATGCCGCGCCAAGATACAGAGGCCGCATGCTGCTGGTGGGCATGCCCTGGCGCTTGACAGACAGATGGATCCGCCGCCCCGCCAACGCGAGGGTCACCACACCCACAACAAGGGGAAGCACGACCCACAGGGTCATGGTATAGCTGAAAGTACGGGAATCTCCCTGCGCAGTGACTTCAGGTAATTGGATAAACACGTCAGAGAGCTGGAGCAGAATCAGCAGCAGCCAACTCAGCCCCAATACCAAAAGGGTAAAGCCACCTTTATGATTGGTGTAGTGGTGGATAAAATTATAAAGGAGAAAGGGGGTGGCGAAGATGCCGATCATGGACACATCATACCAGAAACGGACGCCGGGAAAGAGCATCGCCCGCATGGCGGCGGAGCCGCCCGTCCATGCGGAAAAGGCTAACACCAGCCACATGAAAGCATAAATCAGCCTGTTTTTCTTGGCGCTGATGCAGATGAGGAGCAGATAGAGATTAAGCAGGAGCGCAACCGTTGGGATCGCGACAAACAGGATTTGGTTTATTGCCACGCGTTGCTCCCCCCTTTCCGCTCCAACCCGCAAATACCCCTGAAATCCACGATGTCTGCGGCTGGTGGATTGATTTTACGCAGTTTATGCCCGGCGTATTCTTCAAAACGGCGGTAGGAGCCCGTGGGTACCATGGTCACCTTCAGCGGCTCAACCTTGATCAGTTTCTTGAGGCTCTGGTAGTCCTGGTCGAAATAGCGGAAGTAAACGCTCAGATGCTCTTTGATGACCTCGGCACCGGCCGGGGATCCCTGCTCGGATTCTGGCAGTTCAATAAACATCTGCAGATAGGCATGCTTGTTGTCATCATATTCCTTGAAAGCGCTCCAACAAGCCACATTGAGCCGGGACATCTCCAGCACCTTTTCTATCTCCCGCTGGGTGATACGGGTGAATCCACCGATATCAATCACATCCGGTACCCGGTCTACAAACTCGAACTGGGGAAAATCGATCCCGTCCTTGATGTTTTTCAGCCTCAGGCAGCGGAACACATCCCCCACGCGATAGCGGATGAAGGAACCGCCCTTCAGCACTGTCAATACGATCTCATAGAGTTGGTTGGGGCTCAATTCATTCATCAGGTAGGTACGGGGGACATAGCCTGGGTCGTCCAGGTTTTTGACCATCTCCCGCTCAGGGATAAACTCATAAAAGCAGGCGTCCGGGAATAACACCAGACCGTCCCGGCTCCAGGTTTCTGTTGCAATCAGGCCCGGCTCTGTTCCGCCAACGATTTCAAGGGGTTTTTTCCCCCAGCATCTTTCCAGTTCACCTTTATACAGCGTTGAATCGTTGCCGACGCAGACAAAAGTATCCAGGCCAAAGAGGTCTTTGGGCAGTATGGGCGTGTTATCCCTTCTGGAACGGTAGCGCGCTGCCAGGTAACGAATCAGCATTTTGGGAGAAAAGTCCGTCAATTTTGTCTTGCCATCGCTGCCGGCGAGCAGGTTCTGGCTGATGTAATACAGGAGGCTGCTCATGCCAAAGAACATATTCATGTCCTTTTTGAGCGCCAGTTTCAACCCTTGGGACATCTGCTGGCTGAATGGCAGCGTGAGGGCTTCCTGAACGGGGGGCATGAACTGGAAGTTCGCCTCACCTTTCATGAGCTCCGGGAATAGGCCGGTGGCGTAGGGCAGGGGTGCCAGCGCGTAAAGCACCCTGGCATGTGGCCGCACATGGAATTGCCCCTTCTTGCTGGCGTGGCTTAAAAGCAACACGGCAAACAGGTTGTTGCGGTAGGTGTTCAGCATGCTGGCAGAGTAGGGGGCTGCCTTCCTGGGGTAGTCGCCCCCCTCCCAGGTGGTTTCAAGCCAACTCACTGGCGTTGCCGGCAGCTCCTCCGCGCGGCGCATCAGCAGGGTGTCCGCATAGTCGGCATATTTGGTCAGAGGCACTCTCGCGCGGAATTCCTCCACGGATTCCGGCACGGTGTTCCCCATGAGGCTGCGCCCCAGACGGGAAGCGCCCAGCAGGGTGATTTGCTCCATGAGCAAATGCTGCTGCATTTGCATGTAGCCCTCAAGGGGCAACTCCAAAAAACCGCAGTATTCCTGCCATAATTGTTCGGGCGGTTCTTTGCGGAGTTTTGCCTCAAATCGCATGCGTTAATCCTGCCTGTGCCTTGTTGTTCCAAGGGCTTTTTTCAGGCTCGCCCTTGTGGGGATAAGAAACGGAGTGGTCTTTTTGTATTCCGCGTAGCCCGGGATTGTTTTTGGGAACACCCAAAGGTCCTGGTAAAAGACATACAGCGTGTTCAGCGCTGATGCCAGCACACCTGCCAATAGGAGCCCCTGGCTGCCCAGGGCCAGCGCAAGGGATATCAGCAAGGCAGGAAGCCACAGCGCACCTGGATGGCGGCAAAGGGCGTACATGCCCCGGTCCACAAGCGCATTTTCGCCGGCCCCCAAGTAGGTTTCCCCTGCGGGAAGCGCCAGCAGCAGTGTGATCGCCTCAAGACATGCCGCCAGGGCCGCCAGCAGAAAAAAGAAGACCCGCAACGGAAACGCCACTGTCAACCAATGCCCTGAAGAAACTGCAAAGGACAGGGAGGCAATCAAAAGCGCAATGGCGATGAGAAAAACAGCGTTGCCCCAACGCCTGGGCCCTGTGACTTTCAGGAGATCCGAGAGCAGCATCACAAGAAAGGATACGATGACGCCAGCGATTGCTGTCATTCCTGGAAGATAAGCCCAATGGCACCCTCGCCGGTGTAAACCCCGATGGCCACGCCAATCCATTCCACGCGTACCTGGGCATCCGGGTCTGTATTCAGAACCCTTTCCCGCATGCGTAACGCCTCTGGCTCGTTATTCGCGTGGCAGACAAACACCATACCGCCTTTTTTTGCGCGCTCATCGTAGTATTTTGCCACGCGTTCAAGTGCCCGGTCAAAACCGCGGGTGAGGTTCAATTCCTTGACCGTACCATCCCGGAACGTCAGGACCGGCCGGATTCCCATCAGGTCGGCCGCCAGGCACTTGACCTCGCCAATACGCCCGCCTTTTTTGGCGTTAGCCAGGGAACTCATGCAAAAATACACGCCGACCCTGTCCCTGATTTGGTCCAGCTCAGCCATTATTTCCCTGGCTGTTGCGCCCTGCCTTGCCAAAATCGCGGCCTGAATCACCTGGTATGCCAGGCCATAGGAGACCTGCATGGAGTCATAGGTGTAGATTTTGGGCCCAAACCCCTCCTCCGCCAAGGTTGCGGCCGTTAGGCTGGCGGTGTTCATGGAGCCGGACATGCGGGAGGACACATTGATGCACAGGATCTCCTCATAGTCCGAGGCGGTCTCAAAGCAGGTGGAATAAATATACGGATTGGGATGGGAGGTGGTGGGCAGGTAATCCACTTGGCGTAACAGCTGGTATAGCTTGGGCGGGTCAATGTCGATGGTGGTTTGATACTCACGGTCACCAAAAATAACCACATCCGGGATAACCGTAATACCATATTCACTGGCTATCTCGGGCGTAATATCCGACACTGAATTTGTGAATACCCTGCATTTAGCCATACCGTACCTCATTTTTTCTCATGGATAGGAATGTCTGCAAATTATTGTAATACACTTTGTAGCATTTGTCTATATATTTTGTTATTAAATTAAGAAATTATTACATTAGGATGACGATACCGACGCGGGACGAATGCTCACGCCAGATCAGCTGGCCAGTCGGCCATCAGTTGGCTGGTGGCATCTTTCATGTATAAGGTGTTGCCGCCGATGAACTCGCGCAGGATACTCAACGGGGGAATCTCGTTGAATACCTCCGGCGAAACAGGAAGGAGGTAATTGAGAATCTTCAGAATCCGGTTGCACTTGATGAAGTGGATGCTGTCCTTGGGCACCTGTTGGAGGATGCTGTAGGAAATGGTCTTAAGAATCGGCAGCTCGTAATGCAGGGCGGAATTGAACATGATGTCCGCCTGTTCCTGGAAGGGAAACACCCACTTTTCTTCGCCGCGCCGGACGCTGTCCCACATGATGAGGGTGCGTTCAGGCGGGGTGGCGCGGAACTGGTAGTCGCGGACAATACGGCGAAGCAACCTGGCGTCAGTGGTGCGGATGCGGTTGTGATAGTCCAGGTTGAGGGCCGTTAATTGGCTGATATAGATTTTGCAGATCATCCTCAGGTCAAAGCCACCGTGAAGGGCGGGGTTGAGCGCGTGGATGCCTTCGATGATCAGCGGCTGGAGGGCGGTAACCCGCATCATCACCGGATCGGGTTTGCGGCGTTGATCCCGGAAGTCAAATCGCGGCATAGGGGTTTCGTGGCCGCCAAGCAGGCTGGCGATGCTCTCCCTGAACAGGGGGACATCCAGGGCATCAAGCGCTTCCAGGTCGGGTAATCCGTCCGTTTCAAGAGGGAGTTCATCCCGGTTGCGGTAAAAGTCATCCAAAGAGATTAGCCTGGGCTCCAGGCCGCTGACCCTAAGCTGGATGGACAGGCGGTTAGCGAATGTGGTTTTCCCGCTGGAGGAGGGGCCTGAAACGAAGATGACCCGGGCCTGCCGTTTGATCACATCCTGGGCGATGTCAGCCAAAGACTGATTATGCAGGGCCTCATTCACCCGGATGAAATCCCGCAGTTTGTTTTGGGCAATGAGGTCATTGAGCCCTGCGGCCGTGGAGGTATTAAGCACCTTGCACCAGTAATTGGACTGCGCGAAGATAGCCATTTGCTTGGGCAAGCTAACAAAAGACGCGGGACGGGAAATGTCTGCCCGGTCCGGGAGCAGAAGCACCAGGCCCGGGGCATGGTGCTGAAGGGCAAAAACCTGGGTATAGCCGGTTGAGGGAAGCATGGCGCCATAGAAATACTCCAGCAGGCCCCCGCAGGAATACATGTTGAAATGGTCAAACGGGCGGTATGACAGCAGGCGGGCTTTGTCCGGATCCCCCCTTCCCGCAAAATAGGCAATGGCGTCCTCCTTGCTCCAGCGCTCCAGGATAAAGGGCAAATCTGCCTGGACGATATCCCGCATGTGGCCTTCCAGGGCATTCACATCAGCGGCTGAGAGCCTGAAGCCGTCAACTTCCATATATACGCCCTGACCGATGGAGTGCTCGTTTCTGAGGATGAGGTCCGGAAACTGTTTCCTCATGGCAAGGAGCAGCACGAAGCGTATCGAGCGCTCATAGATGCGCCGTCCCTCTTCATGCAGGTAATTGATGCTGATCATTTCCCCGGGCGTTTCAACCGGGGCACCCAACTCCAGTACATCGCCATTCTTGAAGCAGGCCAGCACCTGGGAGGCGGTTTCGGGCAGGAGTGTCCTTACAACTTCATTCACGGAGACCCGGGGGATGAAATGGCCCTGGACGCCGTCAAGAGTGAGTTTCATGCTGATGCCTCCTTTTGCCGGCTGGCCGCTACCTTGTTGGCCCACTGCAGGTGCTTGGTCTTTACATAGGCTGTGCTTTGCACATCCGAGACCATGGCGCTGCGCTTCACCCGGGTATTGCCCTTTTCGTCTTTCTCAAGTCTCAGGTCGATCATCAGAAGCCCATGCTCCTGGCAGTCTGCCAGGGCGCGGCAACGGCCCGGCTCCATCATGACATAGCCCTCCGGGACATCCGCTCGCTTGCCGCAGACGGGGCAATTGGGCTGTTGGGCGGGCTTGCTGATGATGGCCTGGGCCAGTGTGGAGAAGCGAAGGGTATCCGTTTTTCCTTGCTGACGCGTTTGTATCTGGCCAAAAGTGCGCACGGTCTGGGGATGGTTCAGAAGCGCCTTGGGGTCGGGAAAGCGCTGGAATACCAAGGCAGTATAGTAGGCATCATCCACGGCAGAGTGGAAAGGATGTTCGGCAGTGGGCCGGATGCCCATGGCATTCATGGCGTTTTTCAGCCCGGCACGATTTTTTGTCTCCCCTGAAATATCTCCAAAAAGGCGTTGCAGGTCATACACTGGGGGAATGGGGTGGCCCTTGACGAAAAACGCGATATTCTGATGGAGGACAGATATGTCATCACAACCCCAGGTGGACAGCGCGATATCCTCCCCACACCAGTCGACAAAGCGCGAAAAAGCCTGGCTGAAATCGGGCGCGCCGTCCAGGTCCTCCTGCCGGATGCCGGTGATGCGGGAAATGCGGGGGTGAAGCTTAATATAATTGGCCGGTGCAACAAACTGGTTGAAGGAGCCGCGCATGCGCATGGCTTCATCCAATTTGACAGCGCCAATCTGTATTACCTCAAACATCAGTTGGTTGCCCAGGCGCCGGTAAGGCGCGCTGCGGTGGGAGAGCGGCTGGTTCCATTCCAGATCCATGACGATATAGTGCATACAATCTCCTGGTTTTCCTAAATCATTTGTTGGCTTTCGGCAGCGCTGGCGCCCGCCAGCGCGCCGGTCGCAAAGGCAATATGCAGGTTGAAGCCGCCGGTAAAGGCATCCACATCAATGATTTCCCCTGCAAAATAGAGTCCCGGCAATTGCTTTGATTCCATAGTGGAGGGTGAAATATCCTTAACGGACACACCGCCCCGGGTGACCACGGCCTGGGAAACGGGGCCCGGACCTGTGAGAGACAGGGGCAGGCGCTTCATGCCATCTATCAGCTTGGCCCGCTCAGCCGCCGTTAGCTGGCTTAGCTTTTTTTCGCCCTCCACCTGGCAGAGCAAAGGAAATGCTTTGGCCAGGCTTACGGGCAGGTACTCCGGCAGGAGGGTGCCTAATTGCCTGCGCCCGCTTTCGGAAATATCCCGGTTCAGCCGGTCGAGGAGGGTCTGTCGGCTGAGGGCCGGTTTCAGGTCCACCCAGGCGGACACTTTCTGCCAGGCGCTCCCCGCCAGCACGCTGCTTAAAGTGAGTGCCAGAGGGCCGGAGATGCCCGTGTGGGTGAAAAGCAACTCCCCCTGCCGTGCAAAGCGCACTTTGCCGCCGACTGCAGCGTGAAGCGCAACATTCTTAAGCGTCAGGCCCTGCACCTTGCCCACCCAGGGGTCAGACACCTCAAGCCCCACCAGGGCTCCTGCAAGCTCGCCCACCGTGTGCCCCAGTTCTCTGGCCATCCGGTGTCCCTCGCCGCGGGAGCCGGTAACCGGATAGGTAACCCCACCGGTGGCCAGCACCACGGTTTTGGCCGTGATGAGATTGCCGTCAGGAAGCCGAACGCCTGCGGCCTTGCCGTTCTCCGCCACAACCTCCAGTACCGGACAGTGCAGGCGCACTTCATCAGCCGTCAGCCCATGGGCGAGCGCCTTGATTACGTCCGATGCTTTCTGCGAGGCAGGAAACACCCGACCGCCCCGTTCCACCAAGGTTTCGCAGCCCAGTTTCCCAAGCCAGTCCCTCAGGCCTTCCGGAGACAAAAAAGAAAGTGCCGCGTACAAAAACCGGGGGTTGCGCGGCACATTGGCGAGGAAGTCTTCAAGCCCTGCCTGGTTTGTAACATTACACCGGCCCTTTCCAGTGATGTAAAGCTTTTTGCCCAGTTTCTCATTTTGCTCAAGCAGCAGGACGCTGACGCCTCTTCCCTTTGCATAAAGCGCGGCCGCCATGCCCGCCGGGCCGCCGCCCACCACGAGGACATCGGGTCCAGGATTCCTCATAGCATGGGGCGGTAGAGATCGTTGTGGTTCCTGAAGCCGCCCACGAAGGAAACCGTCATGTAACCCTCCATCAACAGCGCCAGGTCACTTCCTGGCTCTGGCAGCTCATACCTGATCCCGTCTTCCAGCCAGAAATATTTGATGCCACGGGGGTTGACCCGCTCCTCATAGTCGTCCAGAAAATAGGCTTCGCTGATGGGTGCGATCTTGGCGGATTTTACCTCGCCCCGGGGAAGCGCTGGGCCATTTAGGTTGCAGAAGGTGAGGCGCGGCATAGGCCGGCGCAGGATATACGCCATGATCACCAGCGCCTGTTCGGCCAGATGGGTGCGCATGTCCTCATCAGCACCCACACCGATGGAGATGGCCATGCTGGGAAGGTTTAGCATCGCGGCTTCCCTGGCTGCGGCTGCGGTGCCGGAATAAAACAGCGCTGTTCCCACATTCTCCCCATCGTTAATGCCCGAGAGGCAGAAATCAAAGGGCTTGTCGCTCAGCCGCCTGCCGATGCGCACGCAGTCTACCGGGGACCCCTCTACGGCGTAAGCAGAAAAGCCATCGTCCAGGTGACGCTCACGTACCATCAGGCTTTGGATGATGGTGAGCCGGTGGCCCGCCGCGCTCTGCTGGGTGGCAGGGGCTGAAACCAGCACCTCATGTCCGGCGGCGGCGGCGGTTTTGGCCAGGGTCAGGATTCCTGGTGCATCAACGCCATCGTCGTTGGTTACAAGCAGTCGCATAGGCTGTCCTTTCAGTCGATAAGAGTCCCCGAAGCATGCGCTTCCAAGCGCTATCCTATCATATATACCCCCAATCATCAAGATAAGCCGCTTGTAGGATGCCGCCCGGTGGCTTATACTGCTGGGCGAGGTGATATTGATGCGGGAGAAGGTGCCGGGGAGCCTGGCCGCCCCCAACACGGACCATGGGCTCATCCAGGTGGTGGCGATTGTCACGATGGTCATCGACCATGTCGGTGCCATATTTTTTCCTGGCTTGATGTTCCTTCGGGTCATTGGGCGCATCGCCTTCCCGCTGTTCTGCTGGGGAATCGCGGTGGGCGCCGCCAGGACCAGGAACTTCACGCGATATGCGCTCAGGCTTTTGGCCCTGGGGATAATCGCCCAGCCTTTCTATATGCTGGCGCTTAACCATACCTGGACGCAGCTGAACGTGCTCGCCACATTGCTCCTGGGCCTAATTGCCATCCGGGGGATGCAGATGCGGCGGTATGGTTCCGCCGTATGGGCGCCGGCCGTCTGTCTGGTGGTGGCCACAGCCGTCACCATGGACTATGGCTGGCAGGGGGTGCTGCTGATTATCCTCATGTACCTGGCGCGGCATACCCGGGGGGGGCTCATGGCACTGATGGTAAGCTTCTGCCTTCTGTGGGGCGCCGGTTCCTTCGCCGTTTTCCGGGGAGTCAGCATGGACAGCGGCTTCCCCATGCTGGACCGTGCCGTCAACTCCCATATTTCCCGTATCAGCCTCCAGTTTCTGGCTATCCTGGCGATGCCGCTGCTGATGGCAAAAACAGAAAGCGGCATTCGCCTTCCCAAATGGCTCAGTTATGCCGCCTACCCCGGGCACCTTCTAATTCTATGGCTGATCAAACTGTTGGTACAGGGATGAATGATTGGATGATTAAAAGGTTTTTAACGCGAATACTGGCTTTGCTGTCTTTGGCAGCGCTTATGGCTGGTGCAATAATACCAGCTTTTGCGGACGACCTGGTGATGATGGGCTTTGATGATGCCTCGCTCAACCGGGACTGGGCCAATAACCGCTTTTTCTCCCATATGGCAGAGAAAACAGGACTCACCTTTACCTTCCGCCAGTATTCGGATGAGCAAGCCTACCATGATGCGCTTATGGCCATGGCTACAAGCCAGGATAATCCGGATGTGCTTTTCAAGGCATCGCTTTCCCCTGCGCAGGCCCTGATGCTGACGGAGCAGGGTGTGCTGATGGATCTGGCGCCCCTTCTCAAGGAACATTGCCCCAACCTGGTGGCAATGATGGAAAAGCAACCACTGATTCACCAGGCTGTTACACTGCCGGGCGGGAAGATCGCTGCGCTGCCTTTTGTGGAGACGGCTCCGGCACAGAATGTGCTGTGGATCAACAAAGCCTGGCTTGATATGCTGGGCCTTGAGATACCAAAAGACTACCTGGAGTTTGAAAAGGTGCTCAAGGCCTTCAAATCCCGCGACCCCAACCGCAACGGCAGGGCGGACGAGGTGCCGCTGTCCTTCCTGGGCGCCTATGATTTAAAATACCTGGCCCATGCCTTTGGCCTGGTGGGCAATGACTTCAACCTCTTTACCGACGCAGGTTTGGTGCGTTTTGTGCCCGGGGAAGAGGCGTTTACGGCCTTCATCACATGGTGCCGGGGCTTATATCAAGAGGGGCTTCTGGCCCGCGATGGCTTTTCCACCGCGGACGCCTTAAGGCGTGTAACGGATGAAAAAGCGGCCAACACCTTTGGCGCATTCTTTTCTCCCTTGCCCAGTTACCTGGTGCCCCTGGCGTGGGGGGAGCAGTATGTGGCGCTTCAGCCCCTTGAGTACAATGGGGAGCGGTCTTACCGGCCCATCGCCCAGCCGGTGATCACGGGGACTTTTGCGCTCACGACTGCCTGCCGGGATGTGGCAGGTGCCCTCAATTGGGTGGACACCCTGTACACCCGGGAAGGCGCGGTCCTTGCCGCCATCGGCAAGGAGGGATTGGACTATGTGGTGGACGGGGATGGAAGCTGGCGGAGCGTGCCCGGTATCAGCGATGCCAGGTACCAGGCCGACGCTGTCATCGCTTCCGGGACTGCCATCCCTGGCATTTCCAGCGATGCTTTCCAGCGCCGCTATACTGACCCGGTAATCAGGAATATCTCTGAGCAGGTTGACATCGTGACGGGCGCGGTCAACAGTCCTTTCCCCGCTTTTTCATTAAGCGCTGAAGAAGAAGCGGCTGTTGCCCCGCTTCAGGAAGCGATTGGACGCTATGTTGATGAGTCCATTGCCCGGTTTGTGCTGGGAGAGTGGGATGTCAGCGATGAGCAATTTGCCGTATTTGATCAGAGGCTTCAGGAACTGGGGCTAAAGGAGTTTCTGTCATTCTGGCAGACAATTTATGAACGCACGGAGGGGATCATCGAAGATGGACTATGAGGGCTACCGCCGCTGGCTGAACTCAGCCGCCGGGCAAATACTGCTTGGCCAGCTATACGGACGGGACGAAAGCGCCTTGCGTGCGCAGACTGCCCGTTACGAAAAGCTTTTGAACAGCCACCGGGCGGCTTATGGCGCGGGAGAAGGCATTTGCCTTATCTCCGCTCCTGGCCGGACGGAGATTGTCGGCAACCACACTGACCACAACCGCGGCCGCGTGCTGGCCGCTGCGGTGAATCTGGACACACTGGCTTTGGCTTCACCCCGGGGCGACCTGGTTGTGCGCCTGATAAGCGAGGGTTACGCTCCCCTGACATTGGATTTGGGACAGCTTGAGCCTAAGCCAGGGGAGAACGGTACTACCGCCGCGCTCATCCGGGGGGTTGCGGACAGGATGTCAGCGCTGGGGTTTGTGATCGGCGGTTTTAACGCCGTGGTTACCTCTCAGGTGATGCCTGGCTCCGGCCTTTCCTCCTCTGCTGCTTTTGAGGTGGCGATAGCGGCGGTTTTTGACGCGCTGTTCAATGGTTTTAACATGGGTGCTGGGCTTCGCGCGCAGGTGGGACAGTACGCGGAGAATGTTCATTTCGGCAAGCCATCAGGCCTGATGGACCAGATGGCTTCCTCTGTGGGCGGCCTGGTGGCCATGGACTTTGCCAAAGACAGCCCGGAAGTCGAAGCCCTCTCGTTTTCGTTTGCCGCCTCCGGCTTCCGTCTGGTCGTTGCAGACACCCGGGGCAATCATGGTGACCTGACCCCGGCATACAGCGCTATCCAGTCTGAGATGCAGGCGGCAGCCCGGGCCATGGGCGCTCATGTGCTGCGGGAGCGGGGCAAGGAGGATTTTATTCGGCAGCTGCCAGAGATCAGAGAAAAGGCCGGGGATCGGGCGGTTTTGCGCGCGCTTCATTTCTACAATGAGAATGAACGGGTGGGCCAGGCTGTGGCAGCGCTGGAGGCAGCGGACCTGGATCAGTTCTTTTCCAGGGTCACGGAAAGTGGCCTGTCCTCCTGGATGCTGCTGCAGAATCTCTACGCCGAACCCAAAGCCCAGCCCTTGGCGCTGGCGCTGGCTGTTGCCCGGGAAGTGCTGAAAAGCGAAGGCGCATGCCGGGTCCATGGAGGTGGTTTCGCCGGTACCACGCTGAACTTTGTGCCATCGGACAAGTTGGAGGAGTTCACCCGGCGCATGGACAGCCTCTTTGGCCCGGGAAGCTGTTATGTGCTGGATGTCAGGGCAGTGGGCGCGACCCTGGCAGGGCCGGCGCTTGACAGCCTGTAACGGACGATGTAGGATGGCGGCAGTTCCATAGAATGTGCCTTCAGGGCGGGGTGCAAGTCCCCACCGGCGGAAAAAGCCCGCGAGCCGTATGGCTGACATGGTGAGATTCCATGGCCGACAGTATAGTCTGGATGAAAGAAGGCAGGCAATAGACTAATTTGCCGCACTCGCCCTGGACACTTCGCCGGGGCGATTTCACGATTGGGAGGCAAAACCATGCACCGCAGATATACCCCCGCCAACCTTACCTACGCTTCGCTCCTAACGGCGCTGGCCATCATCCTCAGCTACTTTCCGGAGATACCGCTGGCTTTTTTCGCGCCCTGGCTGAAGCTGGACTTCTCTTTCACGCCGCTTCTGATCCTGGGCTTTTCCCTGGGCCCGGTGATGGCGGGCATTGGCCTGGTCATTGCCAATGTGGTTCACATCCTGGGTGGCACCACATTTGGCGTGGGGGAACTGGCCAATATCATCGTGGGCCTGGCTTTCCTGATGCCGCCCACCCTGATGTACCGCAGAAACCATACCTGGCGCGGGGCGATTATTGGCATGGTCATCGGCATCCTGCTCATGACCCTGGCGGGTGTCGGTGCCAACCGTTATTTGCTCCTTCCCACCTATTTTGGCTCTGATTATGAGGCGGTAATGGGCAGCATGGGCCTGAGCGTCAACGGTTATCTCTGGGCTGCCATATTGCCCTTCAATTTAATCAAAGGGACGTTGAACGCTTTGCTGACGCAACTGCTGTACAAGCGTTTGTCGGGAGTCCTGAAGGAAGCACAAAAGGATGTTTCAGTTCAAAACAACAACAAGCGATGAGACCCTGGATTTGGGAGAAAGGCTGGCGCAGCACTTGATGCCCGGGGATGTCCTGCTGCTGACGGGCGGCTTGGGAGCGGGAAAAAGCGAACTGGCCAGGGGCATCGCCCGGGGGTTGGGGATATCCGGCGCTGTTCCCAGCCCCACCTTTATGTTGCTGAATATCTACGACACGGGCCGTGTCCCTCTCCACCATTTTGACTGGTACCGCGCGCAGGACGCGGAGGAACTTCTGGCAGCCGGGCTTGAGGAGTATATCCAGGGGGACTGGATCACCCTGATTGAGTGGCATGAACGCGCCCCCAGCCTGTGCCCCGAAAAACACCTGTTGGTACGGGTTGGCGAGGCTGGGGACGAAATCCGCCTGATTACACTTACGCCCGTGGGTGGCTTCAGGAATTTGGGCTTATCGGAGGAAACACCGTGACGATACTGGCACTTGACACCTCAGGCCCCACCTGCAGCGTGGCCGTTATGGTGGGTGAACACCTGCGCTATGAGGCCAGGGCGGTCAACAAGCTGACCCATTCCCGCAATCTCCTTCCCATGGTGGAGGAGGCGCTGGATAAAGCCGGGGTGAGCCTTGAGGACATAGGCCTTGTGGCCGCTGTGGTGGGTCCCGGCTCGTTTACCGGGGTGCGCATCGGTGTGGCCACCGCCCAGGGCATCGCCCGGGCAAAGGGGATAAATTGCCTGCCGGTGAACGCGCTGGAGGCAATGGCGGCAAGTTTTTTGAGCCCTGGGAGCTGCGTTTGCGCCATCCGCGATGCTCGTGCCATGCAGGTCTACGGCGCAGCCTTCCAGGATGGCATCCGCCTGATGGAGGATGCGGCACTGCCGCTGCAAGGCTATTTGGATCGGGTGATGCGCTTTGAAGGCCGGCTCCTTTTTGTGGGGGACGGGGTGGCGGCCTGCCGGGAGAATATTATCCAACGCTTGGAAAACCGGGCTCTCTTCGCCCCTGCGCATCTGGTTTTGCCGGGCGCGGGCGCCGCAGCACAACTGGCCAGCCTGAGGCAGGATGAAGCCGCGCCGCCGGGGGAGCTCAAGCCCCTCTACCTTAGGGCTCCTCAGGCGGAACGGCTGCGGGCACAAAAAAATGGCTGAGGTGATCATCCGGCGGATGTCGCTGGCAGACGCAGAAGCTGTCCACACGGTGGAGGCGGCCTGCTTTCCAAATGCCTGGCCAGAAGACGCCTTTATTCAGGAAATGCGCTCAAATCCAGTGGCTCGCTACCTTGTAGCGCAGGAAACAGGCCGTATCATTGGATTTGCCGGCGCGCACATTATCCTGGATGAGGGGCACATCACCAACGTGGCGGTGCTGAGGGAGTCAAGGGGCCGCGGCATTGGCCGGTCGCTGATGAAGGCATTGATGCAATACGCTGCTAACCTGGGGGCCGGGTACCTGACGTTAGAAGTGCGTGAGAGCAACGCCGCCGCAATCAGCCTCTACGCTTCCCTGGGCTTCTTCAAGGTGTCTGTCCGCAAGAGATATTACCAGGACAGTGGGGAGGACGCCCTGCTGATGGTCTGTGACCGCCTGCCTCCGGCAGACCCAGAATTTTCAGA
>JAAYJP010000244.1 GCA_012522875.1 Clostridiales bacterium
GACGCCATAACGGGCCCTAAAGGCCTTCATGGGGCTGAGATCTTCAACTGCGTATCCCGGCCGCCCTTTAACGCCGAGCGCGCGGATGCCACCTATGTGCTGAACCTGGCTGCGTCCCGCCGGCTGCCTGTTTCCCGCCTTTGCCACTGATGACAGCCACCACTATGACAAGGAGCTGCTCGGTGGATTTATCTGTCTGAACGCGCGCAAAGATATTCAGCACATGAGGGCAGCCCTCAGGGCAGGGGATTGCCACGCCCCCCAGGGACCGCGCATTATTGGCGCCGTCTATCAGGATGGCGGGGTTACTGTTGTCACCAGCCCTTCCGGGCAAATCACCTTTCACTCCATCCTGGCCCCTGCGCCCAGACGCCGTGTTCAGGAGAGGGTATCACCCGGGGGAGCTATCAGGTCCAAGAAGAGAAGGGTGAGCGGTTTATCCGGGTCATAATAGAAGACCCAAAAGGTGAAAAGGCTTCGCTCCATCCTTTTTCACTGTAGGGAAACATCAAGAGTCAATGAAGGAGGCACCGACTATGGTCCAGATGAAAAAAAAGCCCCTGTTCAACCCGCAGGGAGATACGCAGGCGCGGCTGCGCCGGATGATTGGGGGGAACACCACCAACCTCAACGACTTCAACAACATGAAGTACCAGTGGGTTTCTCCCTGGTATCGGCAGGCAATGAACAACTTCTGGATTCCGGAAGAGATCAACCTCTCGGCTGACAAGACGCAATACCCCCGCCTGCCTTCGGCTGAACGCAGGGCCTATGACAAGGTGCTGTCGTTCCTAATTTTCCTGGACAGTATCCAGACGGCCAACCTTCCCAATATCGGTGAATATGTTACTGCCAATGAGGTGAACCTGTGCCTGTGCATCCAAACCTATCAGGAGGCAATCCACTCCCAGAGCTACTCCTATATGCTGGATTCCATCTGTGAGCCGCATGAGCGGGACGCCGTCCTCTATCAGTGGAAGGACGATGAGCACCTGCTGTCCCGCAACACCTTCATCGGAGACATCTACAACG
The DNA here is from genome assembly GCA_012522875.1 of Clostridiales bacterium. GTDB lineage: Bacteria > Bacillota > Clostridia > Christensenellales > Aristaeellaceae > UBA6115. The sequence continues at coordinate 1,033 of JAAYJP010000244.1, forward strand.
CCTTCCAACGGGAAAAGACGCTGGAGAACTTTGCGCGAACGATCATGGGCAACTACATTCTGGAAGGAATCTACTTCTACTCCGGCTTCATGTTTTTTTATAACCTGGGGCGCAACAACCGCATGCCGGGATCCGTACAGCAAATCCGGTATATCAACCGGGATGAGGCCACGCACCTTTATCTGTTCAAGAACATCATCATGGAACTTGAGAAGGAGGAACCCGCTCTTTTCACACCTGAGAAGAAGGCCATGTACCGGGAGATGATCAGGGAGGGATGCCAGCAGGAGATTGCCTGGGGGCAGTATGCCATTGGCGGGGAAATCCAGGGGCTGACAGGAAAGATGGTGAGCGACTACATCAAATACCTGGGCAATCTCAGGGCCACCAACATCGGCCTGGAGCCCATCTATGAAGGTTTCGGCAAGGAGCCTGATACCATGCGCTGGGTCAGCCAGTATGCCAACGCCAACATGATCAAAACCGACTTCTTTGAAGCCCGCAGTACGGCTTATGCCAAGTCCAGCGCGCTGTTGGACGATCTCTGAGGGATCTTTGCTTCCCCGGGGCCGCGGTGCTGTCCGCGGCGCTTTTTGTATTCCTCCAGGCGAAGAAATGGGTATATTGAATGTAAGGGCATACCGGCATGATGGAGACCGATAAAGGAGGCACTATGATTGATAATTTGAAGCGTGATACCGTGATGAAGGATCTGTTGGCCGCGGAAGGGCTGCGCTTTTCCCTGTATATCCCCACGCACCGGATGCACCCGGACAACAGGCAGGACCCTATCACCTACAAAAACCAGCTGCGGACGATGGAGGCGGCACTTGAGGAAACCCATCCGCGCCGGGAGTGGCAGGATGCCATGAAGAACCTGACTAGCCTTCTGGATGACCAGGAGTTTTGGAGCCACACAACTGAGGGCCTGGCTGTGCTGGCGGGGGGCGGCCATGTGGCCACATTTTTACTGGAGCACACTGTGGAACCACAGCATATGGTGGGCGCGCACTATCACCTTCTGCCTCTTTATCCGCTTTTGCCCGGCATTACCCAGGCCTATCTGGCAGATATCAGCCGTGACCGCTTTTCCATGCACCTGGTGAGCCGGGAAGGAATTGCCCAGGTGGAACTTCCGGAGATTAAGGACAGCTTTCCTGAGCTGTTCGATGATTTTGACGCAAACTCTGACCTGAATGTCGGCGGCTATTCGGGCTTGGTGGGAACGCACCATGGCCATCGAACCCGGGCTGAAGAAGTGGAGAAAGACCGGGAAAAATATTTCCGTTATTTGGACAACGCATTCGCGAAGCACCATAAGGAAACCGGACTGCCCATGATCCTGGCGGGCACTGAGGAAAACCTGGCAGAGTACCGGAGCCTGGCGAAAGGGAATTTCTACCTCAATGGCAATATCACCCAGCCGCTTGACTCCCTGGATCATAAGGCTCTGATCAAGGAGGTCAAGGCTATCCTGAAGCCCCATCTGGAAAATGCGCTGGAAGCCCTGCGCACCAGGATCAGCAACAAACAAAACGAGAACAAGGCTACTGCAAACCTTGGGGAGTTTTTGGCAGCAGCCCGGGAAGGCCGGGTGGAGACTGCCCTGGTCCCCATGATGCCGGAGGAGAGCGAGCGCAAAGCGCTGGATGCAGCGGTGGAGCAGGTGCTCCTTAACGGGGGCACCGTCTATACCGCCGAGCAGGATGTACTGGATTCGCTGGGTGGCCGGGTGGCACTGATGAGATACTAGTCTGCCGCCTTGCCAAACCGCCATCTTCTGCGATACAATGATTCAGGCAAACGAAGGCGTTTGGAGCGCCAAAGCAAGGGCACAGCACCAATGTGCCCTTTTTATTGGGGGACACAATGAACAAGGGGTTTGACCATGAGTTGTACACGCGTACCCAGTCGGAAAAGATCATGGAGCGTGTGGGGCAGTTTGGCGGGAAATTGTATCTGGAGCTGGGCGGAAAGCTGTTTGACGACAACCACGCCGCCCGGGTGCTGCCGGGTTTCAGGCCGGACAGCAAGATCGCCATGTTGGCCAAACTTCGGGAGCAAATCGAAATTATTGTGGTCATTAATGCCAACGACATAGAAAAAAACAAGGTTCGGGGCGACCTGGGCATCACCTATGACCAGGAAGTGCTGCGCCTTATCGACGCCTTTGAGGCGGCGCAGATGACAGTGGGTTCGGTGGTGATCACACACTGGGCATCCCAGCGCAATGCCCAGCTTTTCCGGAAAAAGCTTCGTTCCCTTGGTGTGAAGGTGTATATGCATTATTTCATCGAGGGGTATCCCGGCAATGTGGACCTGGTGGTAAGCGAGAAGGGCTATGGCAGGAATGATTTTGTGGAAACCACCCGCCCCCTGGTGCTGGTGAC
>JAAYJP010000035.1 GCA_012522875.1 Clostridiales bacterium
ATGCTTGCCATCGCTCTGTTTTTTGCCCTGAAGATGCAAAACCCACATGACGAGTCCAAGATGGCTGAAAGCAAGCCTTTGCTCCCTGCCGTGACATTTAAGGCAAGTTTCCGGCAGCTTCTTGGGGCCAGCAGGGTGCTGCAGCTGTTCCTGATGGCAAGCGTATTCATGCAGGCGGGACAGAGCAACACTTTGTTGTTCCTTCCCCGGATTATATCAAATGCCGGCGGCGGAAAGGCCGAACTTGGCCTGGCCTTGTTGATCCAGGTAGGAATGGAAATGCCTGGCATGCTCCTCACTCCCCTGTTGGTACGGCGTTTCCGCGCCCGTGCTGTTCTCTCGATATCATTCGCCAGCTATCTGCTGAAAGCGTTGATCGTCCTTTTTTCAAGCAATATGGGAGGTGTCCTGGCAGCGACTTCAGTCAGCCTCTTATGCTATGGCTTATATGGAATCAGCTCTGTCTACTTTGTCAATGATATCGTAAAACCCCATGAAAAAGTGCGCGCCCAGGTGCTGGTCACCATGAGCGGCGCACTGGCTGCCATTGTCGCCAATCCGCTGGCGGGTTTTGTAGTGGATTGCTTTGGGGTATCCGCCCTTAACTTGGTCTGCGCCATCTGCCAAATGCTGGCACTGGGACTTATGCTCCTGTGCGCGGCGTTTCAAAACGCAGAGGAAAAAACGCCGGCATTTCAGCGGGGAATATAATTATCCCTCAGATTTTTGATATTCTGGATTCGCTGCTTGGCGAATACTTTTGCAGCAGCGTGGGTGGATATACTCTCCCGGTCAGCAATAGTGAAGATGTCCAGCAGCCTGTCATAGATCCTTGCAGCGTCAGCCATGGCGCGGTCCTTATTGTAACCGGTCAGCTCATGGTAGACATTGATAATGCCTCCGGCGTTTATAACGAAGTCCGGACAATAGAGAATTCCCCGGTCCGTAAGCATCCTGCTATGCGCCTCCTCGTCCAGGAGAACATTGTTTGCGCTTCCTGCGATGATAGGGGCTTTGACCCTGGGAATGGTTTCATCGTTCAGCACACCGCCCAAAGCGCAAGGTGCCAGCACATCCACTTCCTGGCTGAAAATTTCATCGGGGTTCACAAATCGTACCTGGGGATGCTCCAGCCGCATACGCTCAATGTGCCTGGGGTTTAACTCTGTAAAGAATATCTCCTGGGCTCCTTCCTCCAACAGATAGTTGATGAGGAAATATCCCGTCTGCCCCGCTCCCTGAACAGCAAAAGATCTTCCCTGGATCTCCGCGGAGCCATACTTCCTGAAAAGAGCCGCCCTGATTCCATGAAATACGCCCTTTGCGGTAACCGGCGATGGATTGCCGCTTTTTCCCTCAAGGCCCACCACATGGTCTGTTTCCATCGCCACATAGCTCATGTCCTTGGTTGAGGTATTGACATCCTCCGCCGTGATGTATCTTCCATTGAGGCTTTGAACAAAGCGGCCAAGGGCCCGGAAGTATGCCTCGGATTTCACTTGTGATGCCTCACCGATCAGTACCGTCTTTCCCCCGCCCAGGTTTAGCCCCGCGGCTGCGGATTTGTAGGTCATGCCACGGGCCAAACGAAGGCAATCCACAAGTGCCTCCTCTTCTGTGGTGTAGTTCCAGATGCGCGTGCCACCAAGCGCCGGTCCCAGGGTTGTGTTGTGAATCACCGTTATACCTTTGAGTCCCGTGCTGCGGTCAAAGAAATGAACTACCTGCTCATATTGGTGTTTCTGCATGTAATCAAAAATCGTGAATTGCCCCATGTTTTTCCTCCGTTTGTGTTATTTGGTTGATTATACTCCCGTCTATAGACCATTACAATACAGTTGGGCAAAAAAATACAGGATTGGATATCC
>JAAYJP010000245.1 GCA_012522875.1 Clostridiales bacterium
CGCACGGTCCAATACGCCGCGAAAATCCATCCAGTATCCTCCCTGTGCCTGATGCCAGGCGCAAACCGTTGAATCGTAGTACAAGTTTTGCCCATTATAGCGAAATATGTCTGCCTGCGCAAGCGCAATCCGCTATTGGGATTAAAAGAGCCTGACGGTCAATCCCTCGTAGAGATGCCCCGCATTCACCGGAACCACATGGGCCTGAGTGGCATCCTGGCTGACAACTTCCACAGGCACCAGGTAGGGGCCTTCAAGGTACTGCACCACCACGCCGATTACCCCATCCTGATTGATGAGGGCAGAAGCAGGAACCGAATAGGTGATGACGGATTTGGACAGCTGCACGCGGGCGGAACGGATATAAAGGATTGCCTCAATCGGGCTGTCCGCTTTCAGGCGTACCAAAAGGTCCCCGCCAGACTTCGTAATGGATGCAACAGTAACCGAGACCCGGGTGCTCTCGAAGCTCTCGATGAGCATCAGGTATTCATCCCCAATCACTGGGTTCCAGGAGATGTCGTCCGCCAGCATCAAGGCGCCCCAGTCATACTGGCGCACCAAGCGATAGATATCCATGCTGTTTTTTGGCCTCGTATAAGCCTCAGGCACCTGGCCGGCCAAAAGATCTCGGACATTCTGCGGGGTGTAGAGGTCCACATTGACAGGGCTTAAGGCGGCCTCGAGCCCATCGGTATAGAAGCTCACAATGCCGTTGTCTGAGGCTGCGAACTGCTTTGTCCAGGTTTCGATGCGCTGGAGCTGGTTGCTCTCGTTATCGTACAGACGGGTGAGTTTGGTGTCTTCCACATACTTCTGACGCAGATAATTGTGGCGTTGTGAAATGGCTTCCTTCAGCAACAACTCCTGATTGAGCAGGCTGCCCTGAGCTCCTCTGACCAGCGCCTGGGTTTCCTGGGCGCGCTCTGCCACGGTGGTATCCAGGCGTTGAAGCTGCGTGTCGGGTACATTGGCAGCGCTCAGCAGTATCCGTTGGTATTCCTTGATTTGCGTGCGGTAAGTTTTGAGAAGCGTCAGCTCCTTTGGCGAGAAACCTGCTGTATACACCGTGCAGATGGGATCGCCCCGGTTGACGGCCGCGCCCTCCTCGGCCGTGTAGCTGACACTGGACACATTTTCCTGCTGGAACACAGATTCATTGCGCACCACCAAAGCATCGCCTGAATAAGTGGCTCCCTGTTCTGAGATAGTGACAATGGCGGTTCGCTGCTGCTGGCCGGAGAACATTTGGCTTAAGGAGGTTGCCACCAGCACCACCAACAGTATAACAAGCCCCACATAGAGCCATATCTGCGTGTTGCGCCTTTTTGGCGGGGCTTGATAGACCATACGATCGTCTGGCGGCTCGAAATTTCCCGGAGGAAGCACCGCCTCATTGGAAGGAGGACCCTGATACACCGGGCCCTGATAAGGTGGAGGTGCGTTGTTAGGCGCCTGAGGCCTCCCCTGATAAGGATGGGCAGGCGTAAAGAAGCCATCGGGATCCGGCGGTGAAAAATGGGTGTCGGGTTTGGGTTGCCAGGAAATCTGCTGTGGTTGCCAGCTTTCTCCTGGCGGGGGAGGATATTTGTCCTGGTTGGGTCGCTGGGCATAATCCCAATCAGCATCCTGCCCGCCCTGATGCGGGCTGTATGGTTGTGGCTGCTTAGGTTGCTGGGACATGCTTCCTCCAGTTTGCCTTGATTACCGGATAGAATACCGTGAAAGAGGTGGAATGTAAAGCCAAGCAACGGCATTCCGGCGCCGCCTTGGCAACGCTTGTCGGAACGCCGGAAGGGCTTCGGGGCTGAGTTTCATTCAAGGCCGTAAGGACCGATAACCTCCGTGACATATCCGGTGATGGGGTCTACGGTGACGCCGTAGTATTCCCAGGGATCGCCCTCTGTTGCATCCCCACCGGTCATATAAGCTATGCGCCAAGTGCGTTCTGCTGCGATTTCGAAGAACACTGCTTCCTCAAGCCGGGAGAAATCCACCTCTTCCAGATTGTAATCCTTCGCCAGCCGGGCTTTGGCAATAGCCAGGGCCTGCTCCAGGGAAATGTCGCCCTCCCTTGGAAGTCCGTAGAATTGGGGATCCCAGGCTGCCTTTTCCTTCAGGGACCATGTGTTATAGGGACCTCGCTGCACTTCAAGGCTGTCAAATTCCTGCTGGCGATGGGCCCATGCCATGTCTTCCTCAAACAAGCTGATGTTGGTCGTGTAGATAAGTTCCCCCTGGGGCGCCAGCAGCGCCACGCTATAGTGTATGTCCCACTCTTCCGGGAAAGGAGGAACGATACTCACCAACCACCACTGGCGCGTATCCTCGTCATTGCGCAGATAGCGGCTATCAAAGCGATAGGTATCCCGACCCGTTGCCCGGCCATAGGCTGCCTGAAAAACTTCCCAGGCCTTGTCCTCTGCCTGCTTCTGAGTAAGCACATCCTCACCGGGTGTGGCACGCTTGCCGTAGAGGTAGTACTCCACCTGGGCGGATATGTCAATCACAGCGCCGGTTTTTGACTCTGCGCCAGAATCGCCCGCCGGCATATCGCTGAGCATACTTCGTGTGACCTTGCCATGACGATCCATCCAGATCACGGCATCCTGATTGCCCGGCTTGGCCCAAAGATTTATCTTCCAGCCCAGTTTGTCCGGCTCTTCCTCCGGATAGGAGAAGCTCAGCCCAAAACCGAGCCAGTTTTCGCCTTCCAGCCCAAACAGTTCTTCTGCCGCTGCAATGGCCCGTTCCAAGGCGTCTTCCTGGCTAAAATCAGAAGCCTCCGGCATCACATTGATATCCGGCGTAAAGCTGTAACCATATTTTGCAGCCAGCTCACTGGCCTGGGCCTTAATGCTTAGCGGCCACTCATTGCTGTCCCCATGCAGGGCGTAGAGCTGCATCAACTCACTTGTATAAGCTGCGTACAGGTCCTGGTGTCCGGGCTGTATTTGGTCAAAGGAGAGGGGAAGAGCGGAAGATAGCCTTTCTTTTATCGCTTCGTCCATGAAGATCCCATCATGGCGCACAAAGCCTGATTTCCCATCCACTTTCACCTGCGCCCAATCAAGGAGCCATCCCATCAGAGTGGCCTGAGTACCTGCAGGATACTCACCCAGCAGTGTATCCGTCAGGCCATTGTCCTGATACACTGGCACTTTCTCCCCGCCGTCAAGCGTGACTTCGGGCAGGAGTTGGGCCTGCGCCGCATCGAAATTCAGCGAAGCAAGAGGAATATAACCCTCGATGCCGCTGAAAATCCCGGTTGCCCCGATACGCACTCGGGCCCAGCTGTCATCTCCGGTCTCCAGTAGTTCCAGGGGAAAATCGCCCTGAGTGGGAACGATCTCCATTACCCTGAGAGGGGTACCATTAAAATACACGGCTTGGGGAGTGAAATAGTCATCTGCGTAGTTGCACAGATTGGCGGCCGAGAGGATAGGGCTGTTGATAATGGCTTCGGCTGGAAGCAACGGTGCTTCAGCTGCCGGCGTTGGGATGGGGGAAAGGAGTAGGGCCACAGCCAGCAGGAACACTGCCGGGATATTACGCATTGGTCTCATCAGATGGTTTCCTCCGAATACTCAGGGTCATTGCCAGCATCCTGGTATCCGTTATGATGCTCTATTGTTTCTGAAGTGTCAAGTTTTGATGAAGGAATTATTAAATACAAAGGGAGGTCCCTGTGAGGACCCTCCCTGATACAACAGACAGCGTTATTTTTTATTATTGACCAACTCCCGGGCGCGGGCAACAATAGCATCCGCCGTCAGCCCATAACGCTCCTGCAGATAATCCTGTGGGCCAACCTCGCCGTACTCGTCATCAACTGCGACAAAATTTGCGCGGGTAGGCAGTTCGCGGGAGAGTGTTTCGCACACGGCGGCGTAGAGTCCGCCGTTTTTGCTATGGTTTTCAGCCGCCAGCACAGCACGTGTCTTATGTGCGCTTTCAAGCAATGCGGATTCGTCCAGTGGCTTTATGGTGAACATATCCAAAACATCTGCTTCAATCCCTTCCTTTGCCAAGGTTTCTGCAGCCTGAAGGGCTTCGTGCACCATAATGCCGGCGGAAATGATGGAGATATCCTTTCCATCCCGCAGTTTAACAGCCTGGCCAACCTGGAACCGGCTGCCTGTGTCATAAACCTTCGCTGCAGACTTGCGCCCCACGCGGATATACTTGACGCCTGGGAGATTCACAGCCTGGCGCAGGATATCCTCCAGCATCACGGTATCAGTTACATCAAAGATTGTGGCGGTGGGAATAGCGCGGTAAAGGGCCACATCCTCAAAGGGCATATGAGTGCCTCCGTTAAAGGCGGCGCATACACCGGGATCCGTTCCGATAACGGTGATGTCGTTATGCGCATAGCCTGCGGAAAGAAAGACCTGGTCATAGGAGCGCCGTGAGGCAAAAGGGCCGAAGGTATGGGCGATGGGTTTGAAACCCGCAGCGGCCAGGCCGCCCGCCACTCCCATCATGTTGGCTTCGGAAACCCCCACATTGATTGCCCTGTCAGGATGTTCCTGATGGTATTTATAGGTACCGATGGTGCTCATCAGGTCAGCGTCCACGTAAATCACATCGGGGTCATTATCAAGCAGGCTGATGATGGTGCTGCCGATTACATCCTTGAATGTGCGAGGATCATTGCTGCCGTCATATACGATTTTAGGCATGGCTTACCTCCCCTTCCAACGGTGACAGCTTGTTGGTGAGGCTGTTGATCCAGCCGTCAAATACCTCAGCCGCCGCAGCCATGGAGTGGTTGCTGAAGGTGTCTTCGACTTCCTTCACGCCCGCTCCCTTGATGGTGTCAAGTACAATTGCTCGGGGCATGCCCCTTACTTCGTCCGCTGCCATGACGGCGTGATAAACTTCTCCGACGGAGTTTCCATTTACCTGCTGCGTATGAAAACCGAAGGCTTCGAACTTCTTCTTAAAGTCATGGGGGTCATTGATGTCAGAGACATAGCCGTCCAGCTGCTTCTTGTTCCAATCAATGAGCACCGTGATGTTGTCAAGCTTTTGCGCTGACATAAACATAAAAGATTCCCAGGGCTGGCCTTCATTCAATTCACCGTCGCCAACAATAAGGAACATGCGGCTGTCCCGGCCCCTGAGTCTATCCCCCAGCGCCATGCCGGCGGCCAGGGAGGTGCCCTGCCCCAGAGAGCCGGTGGTCATGTCCACACCAGGCGTCTTTAAGCGGTCGCAGTGGCTTGGGAAGTTGGTACCGGGTTGATTCAGGGTCTTGATTTCCTCATAGGGAAAGAAGCCCTTCAAGCCCAGGGTCGCGTAGATTGCAGGCCCTGCGTGGCCTTTGGAGCATACCAGTTTGTCCCTTTCGGGCCAGCGGGGGTTCTGGGGATCGATTCGCATGACTGCTCCGTAAAGTACTGCCAGGGTATCAGCGATGCTCAGGCTTCCCCCTACATGGCCAAAACCGCGCGCTTTTATGGCCTCCAGGCTGCCGATGCGGATGCGTGTGGCAAAAGCCTCCAGCTGTTTGATGTCAGCCGTCATAATTGTCCTCCTTAAGCATTGATATGAGATATGGTTCGAACCCTGCTATTTTGCTGCACTTGGAAGTGTGGAGCCACCATATGGCATTGCCAGCACTGTTGCATCTTTCCCCATAACTGACAGAGCAGCATCCAGGGCGCTTTGGGCGCTCTCAAAGGGAGTGAGGAATATGCTTTGCACAAATGCAGGGTCCATCTCGCTGACCATATAGATATCAGCGTCTTCCAGAACCATGGCGATTGCGGCGGCTTTGTGGCCGCCAAGGCGGAAATCCTTCTGGATGCGTTCAACCATCGCGTGGGCGGAAGGGCTGCCCGTCATCCATGCCTCAAATTCGGCCTCGCCCAATCCCTCTCTGCAGGAGCCAATGAGAATGACAATGCCGCCTTTTTTAACCGCGTGCTTGGCGTTATCAAGTGCTTTTTGCGTCTGGTACAAGTTCAGGTCTTTGGGCGCGCCGCCCTGGGAAACAATCACAATATCCGCCCTGGCAGGAATCGGTTTGCGGTAGAGTTTGTCCAGGAAAAGGCAGCCTTCACGGTGCGCCTTAACCGCATCTCCTGCGACGGCTTTAACGATGCGTTTTTTTTCATCCAGCACCACATTCACAATGAAGTCAATGCCCACGATATTGGCAGCTTCTTCAATATCCTCCCGGATGGGGTTGCCCTCAAGGCGGCCGGCTGCCGCTGACTCCTGCACCATCATGCGATGATTAGCCTGGATAGCCCTGGCGGTGGATACACCGGGCATAAGCGCTTTGCCACCGCCGGAATAGCCGGCGAAATAATGGTATTCGATATTGCCAAGACAGATGCGCCGGTCGGCTTCCGCCACTGCCCGGCTGATATCCACTGGCGTGCCGGCTTTGGTGAGCCCAAAGCTGACAGTGTCCTGGGGCGTTGAGTCCATGCAGCGAATTTCTGCCCAGGCACGCTCCCCAGCCAGTTTCCGGCGCTCGTCCTCAGTGTGCTCCCGGTGGATGCCAAGCCCGAATACCAGGGTGATGTCCCCTGGATCAACTCCGGCAGCATTCAAGGCGTCCAGAATAGAAGGCATGACAAGCGCGGTGGGCATAGGCCGGGTGATGTCGCTGGTGACAATGGCGATCTTTTCCCCGGGCTTTACGATGTCCCCCAAGGGCTTTGAACCGATGGGATTATGGAGGGCGCGCCGGACCTCCTCCTCGCCTGTGAGCCCGAATGCCATTGTGTTGGCAGCAAGAACACCCAGGAGGTTTTTTTCGGGTAATTGCACGCTTTGGATGCCATGGCCAAAACCGAAATCAATTCTCATGGAAACACGCTGGCTGCATGGCGCAGGGCTTTTACAACGGGAAGTTCTTCCCCGCTCAGGAAGCGGATCAAAGCGCCGCCGCCAGTGCAGATATAGTCGATTTGCCCCGCTTTGCCATACTTGCCTGTGGCGGTGATGCTGTCACCCCCGCCGATTACGGTGTAGCCCTTGGTGTCACCCAGAGCGTCCCACACAATCTTTGTGCCTGTCTCCGTTTCCGCATCCTCAAACACACCCATGGGCCCATTGACGAAGATGGTTTTAGCGCTGCGAATGATGCCCGCATAATGCCTGGCGTCATCCGAGGAGATATCAAGGGCCGCAGCGCTCTCCGGAAGATCAGGCAGCGCTGCCTCCTGTCGTTTTCCATCGGCAAGATAGGCCAGGGCCCTGGGCAGCGAGATTTTGCCGATGTGATGTTCCAGAAGCGAACGGGCAGTATCGATATGCTGGGCATTGCCTGATTTCCGTATAAATTCCAGGCTCCCCTGGCCGATGTTATCGCCCTTTGCAGCAAGGAGAATGTTGGCCACCAAACCACCTGTCAAGACCATGTCGGCCATGCCACGTGAGAGCACGGTGTCCATCATCAGAAACGCGTCGCCGACCTTTGCGCCGCCCAGGACATAGACGCAGGGATGTTCAGGGCGCTGCATCAGCTCAGAGATCACCACATATTCGCGCTCAAACAGGCGCCCCATGTAGGAGGGCATCACCTGTTCAAAGCCGCATAGGCTGGGCTGGTCCCGGTGTGCTGCGGCAAAGGCGTCACATACATAGAGGTCAGCCAGGGGAGCCAATTTCCGGACTACTTCCGTTTTGGCCTGCTCTTCGTGGCTGAGTTTCAGTTCAAGCTCAAACAGGGTTTGCTCTTCTGAGCAGAAACGAACATTGTCCAACAGGAGGAGATCCCCGTTTTTCAGGTTCTTGATGGCGGCCCTTGCCGCGGGACCCGTGACATCATCAATAAATCCGACTTTCCGGCCCAGGAAGCCGCTTAGCGCCAGGGCGTGGGGGGCAGTGCTATAAAAGTTTTTGTACTCGATATCGCTGCCCTGGTGGGCCAGGATGACCACCCTGGCCCCTTTTTGAGACAACTCCTTGAGAGTGGGCACGCAGGCTTCTATGCGGGCAGTGGATTTCAGCGTACCCGACTTCCTGTCCACCGGCTGATTGATGTCCACCCGGCACAGAACTGTTCTTCCTTCAAGCCGGGCCTCATCGAGGGTTCTGATCCCAAATCGCATACTTACTTCCTTTTGCCGATATGCAGGTATCTATTGGTTTCGGCGGTGCCTTCCGCCCCTGTCTTCTGCATGCCCATGGCAGCGCGGACCGCATCAATGGTCTCTGGGATGGTGACCGACTCCTGGGGAATGTTGATGGCGAACATGATGGCGTTCCCTGTTTCCACCACGGCGTCCTTCCAGAGGCCTATTTCAAACATGTCGCCCCGGCGGTTGCCCAGGTCCCGGGCGAAACGGAAGAAGGAAGCGTTGCCCTTGAATCCTTCGTCGATGGTGACCACGCGGATGCGCGGGTGCGCTTCAAAACACCGGATGGCGTCCTCCCGTTTGATTCTTCCCTCTTTTGGGGTGGCCACTACCGTAATGATATGCCCATGGGTTACCGGGGTGTGCACCAGAATGCCGGTGGCTTGGATGTGGGGCATGATGGTCATCAGGTCCACTGCCTGATGGCTTGGCGCCTTATCCATTTGAAGGGCGTTGGTGAGGCCACGGTGATAATCCCCCGGGTCTGCCACCCGGCGGATGATGGTAATGGCGACACGGTCGATCCCAAAAGCCCTGTCCAGCGCGTCAACTGCACGGATGAGGCCGGTGGTGTTGCAGGAGGTGAGCTTCAGATAATCCGCTCCCACGCCAGCTTCATAGTTGGCATAGCCGTGAAAGAAGACATCGGCCACCTCATTTTTCTCGCCGCCCTGAAAGATGGCTTTCTTACCGTACTTCTTATATGCTTCTTTGTTTTTCACGCCAACACCACCTGGGGCAGAGTCCAGGATGATGTCTGCCTCTTTTATCATTTCATCAAAGGAGCCAGATGTTGGAATGCCCAGCGCGTCAAACTGGGCTTTATCCGCCCCCTCCACCAAATAAAGTTTATATTTTTTTCCATTGGCGCCAATCATATCCCTTTCAGCCAGGGCACGTACGGAGAGCGTGGGTGCCAGGTCGGCAACGCCCACAAGCTCCATATCCCCCTGCATGGCCACGCCATCAGCCAGGCGCTGGCCAATGACGCCATACCCGGCTACTGCTACTTTGATTTTTGACATAAAAAACCTCCTTTTGGATTTCGCTCAATCATTTTACCCGTTCAGCCTTTCATCCGAGGGCTGCCCGTTGCGTGATGCCTGGCTACTCCACTTTGACCGGTTTTCCACCTTGCTGCCAGCTCTTTTTGGCCGCGATGGCGATTCTCACTGGCTGCAAGCCATCAAAGGCGCCAACCGGCGTGTCTGTGCCATCCAGGCAGGCATCCACAAACTCCCTTACTTCCTCAATGAACGCATCGTTGTAACGCTCCAGGAAGAACCACAGCGGCTTTTCCGTTATAACAGCGTCGGCTGTATAGAGCACTGTGTTGTTGGCGGTTTCATTGTCAGCCGTCACGCAACCTTTGGCGCCAAAGACTTCAATGCGCTGGTCATAACCGTAGACAGCCTGGCGGGAATTGTCAATTACGCCTAAGGCGCCGTTACCAAAGCGCAAAGTGATGATGCAGGTATCAACATCCCCGGCTTCTCCAATGGCAGGGTCCACCAGGACGGCGCCAAACACGGAGACTTCCTCCACTTCGCTGCCTGTCAGATAGCGTACCATGTCAAAGTCATGGATGGTCATGTCCACAAAGATACCGCCGGATGATTTGGCATATTCAGCTGAAGGCGGTGCGGGGTCCCGGGAGGTGACCTTGACAATGTGCACGTCACCCACGTCCCCTGCCTGTACCCTGTCCCGTACCTTTTTAAAGTTTCGGTCAAAGCGACGGTTGAAACCCACCTGATACTTTACGCCCGCTTTCTTGACGGCTTCCAGGACCGCCTCAATTTTCTTGAGGTCATGGTCAATGGGTTTCTCGCAGAAGATATGCTTGCCCGCCTGGGCGGCCTCGATGGATATGGGTGAATGCAGGTCGGTAGGGGCACAGATAAGCACCGCGTTGATATCCGGGCGTGCCAGAATATCCCGGTAGTCCCTGTAAGCGTCCTTCACCCCCAACGAATCGGCCAGTTCCTTCGCGGCCTCAAGGTTGACATCAGACACCGCCACCAGGTTGGCGCGGGGGATGCGGTTGACCAGGTTGTTGGCATGAAGTTTGCCGATGCGCCCGGCGCCGATGACGCCAATGTTTAGTTTGCTGATTGCCATCATTTAAATCCGCCTTCCTATTAATATGCTTTCGCGTTGTTGATATGGTCCAGGTGCTCCTGCCATGCCACTTCGTTTAGGGGATTTCGGGACACTTCCACCGACCCCACGCGCCACCAGGATGCGTAGCCGTCGGTCATGGTTTTTGGAAGCACCTTAAGGTCAAACAACACAGGCTGTCCCTTGATCGTCAGCGCATCCTTCACGGCAGCTTCCAGCTCCGCAAGTGTGCGGATGGTAAAGGCAATGCAACCGTAGCCCTCTGCGATCCTGGCATAGTCCACCGCCAGGAAGCTGCCGTCATGCCGGCCGGATTCTGAGCGGTAGCGCAGTTCCGTGCATAGTGACTCATTGCCCTGGCCTATCTGCAGGTTGTTGATGCAGCCAAAGCCAGCGTTATCAAACAGGCAAATATTGATCTTGAGCTTCTCTTGCACCGCAGTGAGAAGCTCGGAATGCAGCATCACAAAACTGCCATCCCCCACCATGGAGTAGACTTCCTTACCATCCGCGGCCAGCTTCTGGCCCAGGGCGCCTGATACCTCATATCCCATGCAGGAATAGCCATATTCCATGTTGTAGCTGTCAGGGGTTTTAGGTCGCCACATGCGCTGCATGTCTCCCGGCAGGGAGCCGGAGGAGCCGATGACCACCGCGTCCTTTGGAATCAGCCTGTTGAGAGCCCCAAGCGCTGCCGTCTGGGTGAGGGCGGAGCCCAGATCCCTGGCATACCTTCCGGCGCTGTCGGCGTTGCGGTCATTGATGAGCGGTGGATGGGTCTCGTCATAGACCATCCCATCCAGGCGGGAAAGCTCCTTCTCCCAGTCATCAAGCGCCTTGCCGATTTCATCACTGTAGCCGCTTCTGTAATCCCCCAGCGCATCGTTCAGCGCTTCCAGTCCCATCCTGGCATCGGCGATCAGGGGCAGGGCCTCCATCTTCATGGCCTGGAAGGGGGAGACATTGATGTTGAGGAACTTCGCCCTGTCATTGAACAGCCATTTGGAGGCGGTGGTGAAGTCCGTGTAGCGGGTGCCCACGCCAATGATCAGGTCCGCTTCCTTTGCCAGGATATTGGCGGGCTGGGTGCCGGTTACCCCAATGCCGCCCAGGTTGAGCGGATGGTTCCACACGAGCGCTGATTTCCCGGCTTGCGTTTCCCCAAAGGGGATATTGAAGCGTTCAGCGAAGTGGGCAAAGGCCTCATGTGCTTCTGAGTAACGCACGCCGCCACCGCAGATGAGCAAGGGCTTCCTGGCCTCCCGAACACGTTCGGCCGCCAGGGCCACCGCTTCTTTTTCCGGTGGGCGGCGCTGAAGGCGATGCACCCTGCGCTGAAAGAACACCTCGGGGTATTCATAGGCCTCCCCTTCCACATCCTGGGGAAGGGCCAGGCACACAGCACCCGTGTCGGCTGGATCTGTCAGAAC
>JAAYJP010000246.1 GCA_012522875.1 Clostridiales bacterium
GCCTTCACCATGTCCCCAGAGACAAGCCCCGGGCCAGAAACACCCAGGAACACATCAGCGCCTGCCATGGCGTCTTTTAGGTTCCCGCCCGCCCTTTCCAGATTGGTCAACTCGCATATTTCCGCTTGGGCCGGAGAGAGGCCTTCCTGACCTGCGCGGATGATTCCTTTGCGATTGGTCAGATACATCCGGGGGCCGGCACCCATGTGAAGCAGGTGCCTGGCAATGGCGATACCAGCGGCTCCGGCGCCTGATATGACGATCTTCAGGTCCCCGATTTCTTTCCCAACCACTTTAAGCGCGTTGATGAGGGCCGCGCCCGCTACAATAGCCGTACCATGCTGGTCATCATGAAAGATAGGGATATCGCAGATTTCTGTAAGCCGTTGCTCAATTTCAAAGCAGCGGGGAGCCGCGATATCCTCCAGGTTGATGCCGCCAAATGATCCCGCCAGCAATGCCACTGTGCGTATGATTTCATCCACATCCTTGGAGCGGATGCACAGCGGAAAAGCGTCCACATCCCCAAAAGCCTTGAACAGGCAGCATTTTCCCTCCATCACCGGCATGCCAGCCTCGGGGCCGATATCTCCCAACCCCAAAACGGCACTGCCGTCGGTGATGACGGCCACCAGGTTATGCCTGCGCGTCAGCTCATAGGACAAGTCTGGATTCTCCTGAATGGCCAGGCAAGGGGCAGCCACGCCGGGGGTATAGGCCAATGACAGGTCCTGGGAATTCCTGACCGGAACGCGGGTATTGACCTCGATTTTCCCACCCCACTCCTTGTGAAGCCGAAGGGATTCTTTCTGTGTATCCATCTATGTACTCCTCCTATGATAGTGTGCGGCTTTGTCCTATTCTATCCGCATTCCCTTTGACCTGTCAACGACTGCCATATACCCTTCCGTTTACGTCGGCACCTGTCCCTGATATAATGGGACCACACCAAGGAGGAAATGGATGGAAACGCTGCACGGCACGGTAAACGGGACCCTGTTTCGCAATGAAGAAAACGGATACAGCGTCATATCACTTAGGGTAGATGGCGATTTGCAGACGGCGGTGGGCGTTCTCCCGGAATTATCTGATGGGGAAATCCTTCATCTGGAAGGCGAGTGGATGCAGCATGCCCAGTACGGCCGGCAATTTAAAGCCATGGGTTTTAGGGTGGAACGTCCCACGACACTTGATGCCATTGAACACTATTTGGGCTCCGGCCTTATCCGTGGCGTCGGGCCAAGCACTGCCAAACTGATTGTGGAAGCATTTGGCCAGGATACTTTGGAAGTACTTACAGCGCATCCGGAACGGCTTAAGGATGTACCGAAAATTGGCAAGAAGCGCATGGCGCAAATCCACGAAAGCTTCCTGGCCCAGCAGCAAAGCCGCAGCACCTTCCTTTTTTTGCAGCGCTATGGTGTTACGCCCGCACTGTCAAACAAGATCAACAAACTCTACCGGGAGCACGCGGAGCGTTTTATTTCAGAAAATCCCTATCGGCTGATTGACGATATCGATGGTGTTGGCTTTCTTACCGCCGACCGTATCGCCAGATCCCTTGGCATCACACAGGACAGCGCTTTTCGCCTGCGCGCAGGTATCAAGCATGTTTTGGTGGAGGCGGCCGGCAGCGGCGGCCACACATATCTGCCCGAAAAAGAGTTGGTCTCAAGGGCAAGCTCTCTCCTTCAGGTTGGGGAGAATCTACTGCTCCCCCAACA
>JAAYJP010000247.1 GCA_012522875.1 Clostridiales bacterium
AAAGGCGAAGGGGCCCCACCTGTTCCCATCCCGAACACAGAAGTTAAGCCCTTCAGCGCCGATGGTACTTGGCTGGTAACGGCCCGGAAGAGTAGGTCGCCGCCGGTTCCCAACTTAGACGCCCCGCGTGGGCGTCTTTAAATTCTGTTGTAATTGCATCTCAAGGTATGCTAAGATGCTATGAGTAATTCTTTTAGGGGACACCATGATTAGAACCGGGAGAGTTGTAGAGAAAGAGCAGAACCTGCTTAGGGTTTGCTTTGAGAAAGAGGAGGCTTGCCAGGGCTGCGGCATGTGCTCGCGGCAGGAATCCATGGTGTCCATCCCCGGGGATGCTGAGGTGGGGGATGTCGTGGAGGTGGCGCTGCCCGACGCACAGGTGCTGAAAGCTTCTCTGGTAACGTATGCCATTCCGCTGGTGGGCCTGATTGGGGGCCTCTGGCTCGGAACCGCGCTGTTTCCCGACCGGGAGGGAATGGTCCTGTTAGCGGGCCTTGCGGGGACTGTGATATTGTTTGCCGGAGTGAAACAGTTTGACCGGAAATTGCGTCAGACCGCCGGTTGGCAGCCCAGGGTGGTCGCCGTGAGGCCTGGAAACGCACCCACATCTGAAACGAAGTAATGAGGCGCCTGAGTGCCAAAGCTTCAGGCGCACTGATTTGTATCATTATTCTGTTGGACACATCGCGCATGTCCTGTACGCCCGGAGCGTGTGGGAAATGCCTGACAATATAGGAGGTATTTGTGGCAGAACAATCAAAATTGAAGATCATCTCTCTTGGCGGTATTGATGAAATTGGGAAGAACATCACCGTTTTTGAGTACGAGGACGACATCATCGTCATGGACTGCGGGTCCATTTTCCCCAAGGAAGATATGCTGGGAATTGACTTGGTAATTCCCGATATCAGCTATCTGATTGCCAACAAGGAACGGGTTCGCGGCTATGTGTTTACACATGGGCACGAGGATCACATTGGGGCAACGCCCTATGTGCTGGACAAGGTGCCAGCGCCCCTGCATGGGTCAAAGCTGACCCTGGCATTAATCGAAAACAAGCTGCGTGAACACCGGATAACCCGCTATGAGACAGTACCCGTTGAACCCAGAGAAACGGTGGAGCTGGGCAAATTCTCTGTGCAATTCCTCAGGGTCAATCATTCAATCGCCGGTGCTTGCGCGCTGGCCATCACCTGTCCGGCGGGCACCGTGCTTGCTACCGGAGACTTTAAAATCGATTTTACGCCCACTGATGGCCAGGTGACAGACCTGGCATCGCTTGCTGCCATCGGCGAGCGCGGTGCTCTGGCGCTGCTGGCTGACAGCACCAATGTGGAACGGCCCGGATACACCATGAGTGAGCGCAAAGTGGCTGATACGTTCAATGAGCAGATTGCGAGCGCTCCCGGCCGTGTGATCATCGCCATGTTCGCCAGCAATGTCAACCGTGTGCAGCAGGTGGCTGACTGTGCCATCGGCTTTGGCCGCAAGGTGTGTTTCATCGGCCGCAGCATGATTAATGTGTCAACGCTGGCCATGGAGCTGGGTTATCTTGTGATTCCCCGGGAACATGTACTGGAAATCGAGGATCTTGACCGTTACCGGGATGACCAGATTCTGGTTATTACCACCGGAAGCCAGGGCGAACCCATGAGTGGCTTAACCCGTATGGCTTTTGCCGAGCACCGCCGGCTGCAGATCAAGCAGTCCGACAAGGTCATCATTTCGGCCACGCCCATTCCTGGCAACGAAGTCTCGGTCTCACGGGTAATCAACCAGCTTTACCGTTCCGGCGCGGAAGTTATCTATGAGGCCCTTGCGGAAGTGCATGTATCCGGCCATGCTTGCCAGGAAGAAATCAAACTGATGCATGCTTTGGTCAAGCCAAAATACTTTATCCCGGTTCACGGTGAATACCGTATGCTTTGGCAACACGCGGAACTTGCTGAATCCATGGGTATGCCACGGGAAAACATCATTCTGCCGGAAACCGGTCAGGTGATTGAGATGAATCAGAATAGCCTTTCGATTTCTGGTGTGGTGCCCACTGGCACGGTGCTGATAGACGGCCTTGGGATAGGCGACGTCGGGAATGTGGTTCTCAGAGACCGTAAGCACCTTAGCCAGGAAGGGCTGATTATCGTTGCCATGGCCTTTGACCGCACAAATGGCATGCTGGCCTCCGGGCCTGACATCATATCCCGCGGCTTTGTCTATGTAAGGGAGAACGAGGACATCATCGAAGGAGCCCGGGAAGTGGTGCGGAAGATCATAGACTCCTATGAGCAGATTGACGGCAGCGACTGGCCTGCCATCAGAAACCGTATCAAGGATGACCTCAGGCGTTACTTTAATGACAAAATAAAGCGCAATCCCATGATTCTGCCGGTGATTGTGGATCTGGGGTAACCGATGAACTATGATGCGTTGCGCGCGCTGGAGCAGTCCTTACGTGATTCCCGGGAAGTGCTGGAATACAAGCGACTGAAGGAGTTGGTGGAAGAGAACGAAACCACCCGGGCTCTCATCAAGGAACACAAACGCCTCCAGATGCTGGTACAGATGTCCTCCATGGCCGGGCAGCGGGTACCGGAGGAGGAAATGCAGCGCTTCCAGCAGATTTCTTCCCTCCTGTACGCTGGCACGGACACCTCCCGCTACCTCGTAGCGGAGATGCGCCTGCAGCAGGTGATGGCAGACATATACAATGCCATCAATCAGGCTTCAGGCCTTTCTCTGGAGTTGCCCGGCCTAAGCTAAGGAGCCCCGATGAGAAATCAACACCAGGAATATACCCCGGAGAAGCTGATCGAAGAAAGGGAATATGGCCTGTATTGGTACAGCTGGCTTTGGACCATCCTTCGGCCGGTTTTGATATTTGCCTGCTCAGCGCTGTTGCTGCTGGGCATAATTTCTTTTACCTGGGGTCGGCTGAGCGCTGTGATGATTGATCCGGTGGACCCACAGGACCAGACGCCAATCACCTTCCAAATCAAAAGCGGAGAAAGCCTCACCCGGGTGGCCAACAACCTCCAGGGGATGAATCTGATCCGCAACCGTACCTTCTTCAAGTATTACGCTGATTTCATGGGATTTGGACAGAAGATCCAGGCGGGCAACTACACGCTGCACCGGGGGATGACCATTTCACAGATTGCCGACCAGTTGACCCGGGGCGACGGAAAGCCGATCGTGCGCAGCATCACAGTGATTCCCGGATGGACTGTGGAAGGAATCGCTGATTATCTGCTCAAGGAAGGTGCCATTTCAGACCGGGCCCAATTCCTTGAGATGTGTAAGTCAGGCCAGCAATTTGCCGCTTATTATTTTGTCAATGATGTGCTGGCATCCGGCACCGTCCTCCAGCGCAAATATGCGCTGGAGGGGTATCTGGCGCCGGATACTTATGAGGTATACACCGACGCCAAGCCAGAGGACATCATCAAAAAGTTGCTGAGCCAGACTGGCGCTGTATTTATCGAGGGTTATCAGACCCGCGCCCAGGAGTTGGGGATGAGCATGGACCAAGTTCTGGCTTTGGCCTCCATGATTGAGAAGGAAGCGAAAACTGCTGACTTCGCCCGGGTTTCGGGTATCTTCCATAACCGGCTGAGACAGAAAATGCGACTGGGCAGCGATGTGACGGTGAAATATGTCACCGGCACAACCCGCATGGCCCTGGGCGGCAGCGATTTGGCCGTGGACTCGCCCTATAATACATATCAGCGCGAGGGCTTGCCGATTGGGCCCATCTGTGCACCCTCCCCGGCTGCCATCCAGGCCGCGCTTTACCCGGATGAGGCTTTTATGGCTGAGGGATACCTCTACTTTTGCTCCAAGGACCCGGACACGGGTGAGTTGTATTTTTCGAAAACCCTCCAGGAGCATGAGCAGGCTGTTCGTGTATACGCTCCCTTGTGGGAAGCGTATGATAAACGTACCAATGCGCAATGATAAAACGCCACCATCTGATTTTTGGCCCCGGTGGGAACTCGGAATCCTTTTATGCACAGGGCCACAAACGTACGGTGGAAACCTTTGCGTGGCAGAAGCAGTTTGGCTTGAAAGCCTTTGAGTATTCCTTTGGCCGTGGCATCAATATATCGGAAAGTACAGCCCGCGGGATAGGGCAGGCAGCGAAAGCCAGTGGGGTCACCTTAAGTGTACACGCGCCCTATTATATCAACCTGGCCAGTAATGTACCGGAAACCCGGAAGAAGAGCATTGAATACATCAGAAACAGCGCCCGCTTGCTCAACCTCATGGGCGGCAAGCGCTTGGTTGTGCATCCCGGCTCACCACTGAGGCAGCGCCGGGAAGAAGCTCTTGCCCGCTGCGCCCAGGCGCTGGTGCAGGCTCGGACAGCTTTGATAGAGGATGGCCATGCGGCGGTAAGCCTGGCGCTTGAAACCATGGGCAGGCCAAGCCAGATCGGAACGCTTCAGGAAATTTTGGATTTTGTGCTGCTGGATTTGTCTTTTCTCCCCTGTATTGACTTTGCCCACCTTCATGCAGCATCCGGCGGCAGTCTTGGGGAGGAGAAGGATTTCGCAGATGTGCTGGACCAAGTGGAAACCCGGCTCGGCCCTGAGCGGTCAAAGCGGATGCACATACATTTTTCAAAAGTTGAATACGGTCCCAAAGGCGAACTCCGCCATCGTGTTTTTTCAGATGAGGGCTTTGGGCCGGACTTCGCGCCTCTGGCGCGTTTATTGGTCCAGCGGGATTATCGGGCCACCATCATCTGTGAGAGCCGCGGCACCATGGCGGAGGACGCTGCCCAAATGCTACGGATGGCGGACACGGTTCTCCCGGATTGATTCATCAACCAGCTTCAGAATGGTGGAAGATCTCAGCGCTTTGGCATAAACATAAGCGCTCCTGAGGCGCTTTGTGATAGTCAAACCATGGTTGCTGTGGTAGAATACGGTGTGTTCCATAGAAAAGCATGGGAGGAAAGAATGAGCAGGACCGAGTGCCTTATAGATGCCTGCGGCCTGAGAAACGAGCAAGGCATTATCATCCACAAGCCAAGCAATGTGTTTTACCTCAGCGGCTACTCTGGAGAAGGGCTTTTGCTGCTCTCCGGAAGCATGATCGCCATCGTGACGGATTTCCGCTATGTGGAGCAGGCTCAAAGGCAGGCCCCGGATTATGAAGTTCACCAGATTTCCGCTGGCGAAAGCTATGCCCAGATAGCAGCCGCCCTGATCCGCCGGACGGGCATTTTGTCAGTTTATTATGAAGATGATTACGTCACCGTCAAGGATGGAAAGCAACTTCAGGATTTCCTGGGAGATATTAGGCTCTGGCCCCTTGACGCGCGGCCTGAAAAGCTCAGGGAAATCAAAGATGCCGGTGAGGTGGCGCTGATCGAAAAAGCCTGCAGCATTTCCTCTGAGGCTTTTAACTGGATTCTCTGCCAGATCAGGCCTGGAATGACAGAAAAGCAAATCCAGCGCATGCTCAATTTCCGAATGCTGGAGTTGGGAGCGGACGGAGCGGCTTTTGATACGATCGTGGCTTCCGGGCCAAATGGCTCTCTGCCGCACGCTGTCCCAAGTGACCGCGAGGTTCGGAAAGGGGACATGATTACCCTTGACTTTGGAGCAAAGGTCGGTGGTTACTGCTCGGACATGACCCGAACAGTAGCGTTTGGTCAGCCTGATAGTCAGATGCGGGATATCTATAGCATTGTTCTCAGCGCTCAGATCGCTTGCCAGGAAGCGTTGGCTCCGGGCAAAGTTTGCCGGGATGTGGACGCCATCGCCCGGCAGATAATCGGGGAAGCGGGCCACGCCGAGCACTTCGGACACGGCCTGGGCCACGCAGTGGGCATTGATATCCATGAGAACCCGCGGCTGAGTCCAACCTGTGGGGACACCCTGCAGCCTGGGCATGTGGTGACGGTGGAGCCGGGCATCTATGTGCCGGGGCTGGGAGGGGTGCGTATTGAGAATTCCTGCCTGGTAACGGACGTGGGTGCCCGTTCGCTGGTTGGCGCGGCCAGGGAATTGGTTATCCTTTAAAAATCCAAACTTTTGTTGATTCGGAGGAGAGAGCATGATTACAGCGGGCGATTTTCGAAAAGGCATTACCATCGAATGGGACGGCGGCGTATGGAACATAGTGGATTTCCAACACGTGAAGCCGGGCAAAGGTGCTGCCTTTGTACGCACCAAAATCAAGAATGTGATGACAGGCGCTGTTGTGGAACGCACCTTTAACCCCACTGACAAGATGCCCAGAGCTATCATCGAGTCGAAGGAAATGCAATATCTTTACAATGATGGCAGTTTGTATTATTTTATGGACCCCGAAACATTTGAGCAGATGCCCCTTAACCACGACCAGGTGGAGGAAGCTATCCGGTTTGTAAAGGAAAATACCAACGTAACCATCAAGTTCTTCAAGGGAAATGCGTTTTCTGTTGAAGCGCCCAATTTTGTGGACCTGGAAGTGACTCAGACAGAGCCTGGGTTTGCCGGCAATACCGCATCCAACACCTATAAGCCCGCCACCATCGAGACCGGCATTACCCTGATGGTGCCCTTGTTCATCAACATCGGGGACATCATCAAAATCGACACCCGTAGCGGAGAATACCTGTCCAGGGCTTAAGCCCCGGACACCATTAGAGAGGAGTGCATCATGAGCGAGCTGTACAGGAAAGTCGAATTCTTAAAAGGCCTGGCTGAGGGGATGAGCCTGAAAGAGGACAAGCCCGAACACAAGTTGCTGCTGAAGATCGTGGAGACACTGGCAGCTTTCGCCGAGGAAGTGGATGAGCTTCAGCTTCGCCAGAACGAGTTGGACGAATTTGTCGACGACCTGGATGAGGACCTGGCAGAGTTGGAAGATGTTGTTTTTGAAGATGAGGATGACGCCTATGACGATGACGATGATGATGAAGATACATGTATTGGCTGTGGACAGCGGTCAGGTCAGGCAGGGGAAGCAGTAGTGGAGTATGAGTGCCCCAACTGTGGCTATCAAACCCGCTTTGATATCACAGATTTTGATTTTGAGGAAGATTATCTTTGCCCCCAATGCCATCAGCCTTTCTTTCCTGAGCATGCTGAGGATGAAGATGATGGGGAGGATGAGGGCCAGAACGGTCAGGGCGAGGGTTAACGGAACCGCCACCGAGTCCTTTGGGGTTGTATATGCGAATGGCCTGCATTGCAGCCCTTTCTTTGTTGAGAGCGAAAAGGCATGAGCGCGCAGGATGTTCGGCCGAAAGCCACCCGAAGCCCCAACCAGGCCAAGACCCTGGCGGTGAGTTTCCTGCTCATCATCCTGTTTGGAGCGGGGTTGCTGATGTTGCCTATTGCCCACGAGCCGGGGGTCATCATCACGCCCCTGCAGGCGGTTTTCAGTGCTACCAGCGCCACCTGTGTGACAGGTCTCATGGTTGTGGACCCGGCGGCTGCTTACTCCCTGTTTGGGGAGATTGTTCTCCTCTGCCTTATTCAGCTGGGCGGCCTGGGATTCATGCTATTTGCAACTTCCGTACTGGTTTTGGCAGGCCGCCGCGTGTCCCTGCGTAGCCGGGTTTTACTTCATGACACCATGAGCCTGCCAGGATTATCCGGTGCTGTGCGCAATACCCTGCGTTTTGTTTTGATTGCCTTTGGCGTGGAAATACTGGGTGCGATGCTTCTGTCGATTCATTTCATACCACGTCTGGGGGCAGCGCGGGGCGTGTACTTCGCGGTGTTTCACGCGATCAGCGCCTATTGCAACGCCGGGATTGACCTGTTTTCGACGGCCGGCAGCCTTACCACCTTTGTGGATGACCCTCTGGTGCTCCTGACATTCGTGGGGCTGATTGTCCTGGGGGGCCTGGGATTTGCGGTTCTGGCGGATGTACTGGATAAGGGCCGGCGCCCGCGCCGCTTTGCCCTGCACACAAAAATCGTGCTGGTTACAACGGTTTTCCTCCTTGTTTCAGGCACCCTATTTTTTATGCTGGCGGAGTGGAACAATCCCATGACCCTTGGAGCGGGACGGGGATTGGGGGATAAACTGCTCAATGCCTTTTTCCAGTCCGTCACCACCAGGACGGCGGGCTTTTATTCTGTTTCGCAGAGCGGACTGACTGACGCCAGCAAGATGGTGACGACTTTACTCATGTTTATCGGCGCTTCGCCTGCTTCCACCGGTGGCGGCGTGAAGACTTCCACCCTGTTTGTATTGTTGGCCATCATCCGCAGTGTGCTGGCAGGCCGGGATGAAGTCAATGCTTTTGGGAAACGTCTTCCGCTGGTGTTAATCCGCACTGCGCTGAGCATATTCCTGCTTTACTTGGCGTTGCTGTTTGGGGGAAGTGTACTCATGGGCCTGCTGGAGCAGCCCCGGGGATTTTCCATGATTGATCTGGTGTTTGAGGAGGTATCTGCCTTGGGTACGGTAGGATTGACGGCAGCCAACACGCCAACGCTGACCCGACCGAGCCAAATTTGGTTGATTGTGTTGATGTATTTTGGCCGGGTGGGGCCGCTCACCATGATGCTGTCCATTACACGCCGGCACGCCGGTTACAAAACCGGCGTACGCTACCCTGAGGAGGAAATCATCGTCGGCTGAACCTGAAAGGAGCGGGCAGAATGTCAGACAAGAAACAGTTTATCGTTTTTGGCGTAGGGCGCTTTGGCTCAGCCCTGGCGCGCACTTTAAATGACCTGGGGCATGAGGTGCTGGCCGTGGACTCGGATGAAAGCCGGGTGGCCGCAATCGCCCCCCATGTGACCAGCGCCCTCCAGGTGAGCGCCATGGATGAGGAGGGGATGCGTAGCCTTGGCATCCGGAATTTTGACGCCGCCATCGTGGCTATTGGCGACAACCTGCAGCATTCAATCATGGCCTGTATTATGTGCAAGGAGCTGGGGGCGAAATATATCGTGGGCAAAGCTACCGACGCCATGCACGCCAAAGTGCTTCGAAAGCTGGGCGTTGACCGCGTGGTGTTCCCGGAACTGGATATGGGAGAGCGCGTGGCCCACTCCCTGGTGAGCCCTCATTTGCTTGATCTCATTAGCCTGGATGGGGACTATGTGCTGGTCAACCTCTCCTGCCCCAGTTCCTGGGAAGGCAAGTCCGTGCGCGAGGCGGATATCCGCCGCCGTTACCGGGTGACCCTCCTGGCCGTCTATCACGGAAGTGATATGATCATGGATGTCACGCCCGACATGCTTTTGAAGGAAGGGGATCGGCTTTTGGTACTGGGGCACCGGAAGGATGTGGAGTGTGTGGAGGCGCTGTCATAGCCATATTGGCTTAACTGTGAATGATTTGTTTCAAATACCTTGCTTTTCTTCTGCAGTTTGTTGTAAAATATGAACAAATCATTATTTATTCCGGTATCCGGGAAAGGATGACTCATCATGGCCAAGCGCATTCTTCTGGTAGACGATGAACCCATTCTGATCAAGGGGCTGAAGTACACCCTGGAGAAGGACGGCTATGAGACTTTGGTGGCCTATGACGGGGAAGAAGCGCTGGCGCTGTTTAAGGAAAATGAGGTGGATCTGATCCTTCTGGATGTGATGCTGCCCAAAATCGATGGAATCACCGTCTGCCAGCGCATCCGCGAGATGAGCAATGTCCCCATCATCATGCTCACCGCCAAAGGTGAGGACATGGACAAAATCCTGGGTTTGGAATATGGCGCGGATGATTATATGACCAAGCCATTCAATATTCTGGAGGTCAAGGCGAGGATAAAAACCATTTTGCGACGGGCTGTACAGAACATGGCTCCTGAAGACAGCAAGGTGATTAAAGTGCGCGACCTGGTAGTAAACACTGTGAACCGCTCCGTGCAGCTTAACGGCAAGGACATCCGACTGACCGCAAAGGAGTTTGACCTGCTGAATCTGTTTATCACCAACCGCGGCAGGGTGTTCAGCCGGGAGGAAATGCTGGACGCCGTCTGGAAGAGCGACTACGCAGGGGATGAGCGCACGGTGGATGTACACATCCGCCGTCTGCGGGAAAAGGTGGAGCGCAACCCCACCCAGCCGGAGTTTATTTTTACCAAATGGGGTGTAGGCTATTATTTTACTGACCGGGATGAATAACCCCTTTGCCAGCATCCGGTGGAAGGTGATGCTGGCGTTTTTTTTAGTTATCGGTCTTTCCTTCCTGGTGATGGCGGGGACGCTGATAAATATGCTGGGGGAGTACCTGTTCTCCCAGCGCATACAGTCAGATCGCGCCGGCCTTGAAAAATGGGCTGTGCAGGCGGCTGGATATTTGATGTTTTCAGACGCGGAGGGACTGGACGATACGGTTCGCCGGGCCGGGGCGGAGCTTGGCGGGCGGGTGCTGCTGATGGACGAGCAGGGCAAGGTGCAGGCGGACAGTTTTCAGACCGCCCTGGGCCGCCGTCTGGATTATCCTGAGGTAGCCAGCATTCTGGTAAACGGCGAAACAGCGGACTATGGTGTACATTCCCTTAAGACCGGAGAAACTGCGAAGGGAGAGAATATACTGCGCTTCACCGGAGAAGAGGAGTGGGTGAGTTACTCCACTGCGGGCATCATCAGTTCCTCCCATGTGGTTGGCGTGATGCTGCTGGTGTCTTCGGTGCGCGGACTTATGCAGGGTTTATCCACCGTGCAGACGCAGATGACAATACTCTTTGTGGCGGTGGCGGTGGCGGCTGTCGCATCGGGGATGATTTTTTCTGGTGTGCTGTCCCGTCCCATCACAGAGATGACACGGGTCATCCTGCGTATGTCAAAAGGTGACCTGGGGGCCAGGGTGGCGGAGAGGGGCGGCGGCGAGATCAAGCAGCTGGCAATCGCCTTCAACTCCATGAGCGAGCAGCTGGAAGCGCTGAACCAGACGCGCAACCAATTCGTTTCAAACGCCAGCCATGAACTGAAAACCCCCCTGGCCACAATGAAAATTATGATTGAGAGCCTGATATACCAGCCGGATATGGATGCTGAACTGCGTACGGAGTTTTTGAGCGATGTAAACGCCGAAATCAATCGCCTTTCCTCCATCGTGTCGGACCTATTGGTGCTGGTGAAGGTGGATTCCCGTTCCAGCGACCTCATCAAGGAGAAATTGTCTCTGGCGGAGGTGGTCAAGGACGCGCAGCACCGACTTCAGCCCATCATGGACCAACGGGAGCAGGTTATCACGCTGAGGCTCCAGGACAGCTGCGATATGCTGGCAGACAAGTCCATGATGCAGCAGATTGTATATAATCTTTTGGAAAACGCGGCGAAGTATACGCCGGAAAAGGGCAAAATCACTGTCACTCTCCAACGCGTTGGAAAAGACGCGGTGCTTACAGTGGCAGATAACGGACCCGGAATTCCCAAGGAGAACCAGCCGCACATTTTTGAGCGCTTCTACCGTGTGGACAAGGCACGCGGGCGGGAGTCCGGCGGCACGGGCCTGGGGCTTAGTATTGTGCAGCAATATGTCAACCTGCATGACGGCAGCATCAAGGTGCAAAGCGATGTTGGACAAGGCACGACTTTTGTGGTGGAGCTGCCCCTTAACAAGCTTTAGCGTGCCACTATCCCGACACTTGGCAGAAAACTGCCCGCAAGGTCAATGTTCGCGGCGAACCGGCCATCCTGTTTTCCGCCGATGAAAAATTGGACCATGCCAATGCCGTCAAGGGAAGCCATGGTGTTCACCATTCCATACACCATTAACCGTTCCTGAACTTCGTTCAGGGATTTAAATGTTTCGCCTGCGGTACCTGAGATGTTCACAGCCAGCGTGCCGTTATGCCTGGCGATGCCCAGCCAATCCGCATCCTTAAGGCTTTCCGGCAATATGGGCGAGAGCCCGGGGGTGGTGTCCGTGTATTCAGGGCCGGAGAGCAATTCATTGAGCACATAACGGGGGTTACGCGTCTGGTGGTAAGGGATGGCACGGCGCGTGGTTCCCAGCGTTCCCGAGCCGTCCGCGAAGTACAGCGTGCAATAATCCAGGAGAAAACGGAGGAAATCAGTGCGCCGCATGACTTGGTCCAAAAAGACGATTTCCTGACCGGCACCCTCCAGGATTCCCGCAGGCACTACGGCACTGATCATCTCAGTGCCGATGCGCACCCTGATTCCGGCAACGCCCGGCAAAAATGTAGTTAGGGTGAGGCAGATGGAGGCCAGCATGACAGAGCGGGGAATACCAGCGGAGATCAGCCGTTCGTTGGTGTTCTCTTCAAAGGAAAGAAAAATCACCCGGCCCTGCGCGCCCGGCAATTCCTCAACCAAAGGGTTGCTGATGAGCAAATCATTGAGGTCAGGTACCCGGGGGACGCCAGGAAGCGTCCCGGCGCCGGCAGACAAGGCGTCCAACAGGGACATGGCCATGGAGGATAAATTCGTATCAGGGAAACTTACTGTTCGCCCCTCGGCCAGCACGCCTCGGCCCGCTGGAGCCGGGAAATAAAGGGTGGTTGCCAGAGAAAATCCACCCTGCACATTTCCGGTACGTTGGCTGCCCCTGGCTTCCCACAGCCTTGCGGCAGCCCCGGGCGTTGTATCCGAAACCAAGCTGCCCAAGGGCACCGTGGCGGCCGGATCCAGTCCAGGGTGCTGGTCATTGACCAATATGTTCACATAGCGGATGTCCCCCCACTGGGAGAGTGTGTTGGTGATGGCCATACCGGAACGGAAGAGATCCTGGGAGGAAAGGCTTAAGGCGCTGGCTGAAAGATTGACCACAGCGGTTCCGCCGGATAATTCAACCCCCCGACCTGACATGAGCTCAAGCGTGCCATTCTCACTCAGGGCACGTGCCTGCTCATTGGCTTGGAAGGAGAAAAGCCGGGTCAACACCGTTTCCGCTGGATGGCGGGTTGCAGGCAGCGCCAGGCGGTCAGAAACCAAGGTGAGCTGCCCTGTTACTGCTCCAGGCAGCGACAGGGCAATCCGTTGAGTTATCTCCCCGCTCTGATCGCCAACAGGCGCCGGAAAGGGGGGGTCAACAGGCGGCAAGGTAACAATCGCCGTATCCCTGATGGGCACGCTGCTGCAGCCGGTGAAACCCATCAGCAAGGCCAGCAATATGGCGACTCTTCGTTTCTTCATTGGCAGGCCTCAAGCAAGGCGTTAAAGGCAGCCCAGGGGACATCCCAGGCACCGGCCCCACGGGACAGACGCAATGGCCAGTTCTCAATGCTTTTCTCGGGGCCGCCCATCGCCTGATACTGAAGCGATACGCTGGCTGTCGCATAGCTCCCATCTGGGGAAGGAACGCCGGGGCTTACGACATATTCAAGGATTACGGGAGAATCTTCAAGCGTTTGGGTAAACGCGCTTTGGGCGGCAGCTTCTGACGGGCCTTGGGCCAGGCGCTCCATTAACACCGTCCAGTCACGCCGTTGCCAAAGGGCCATCACCTGCTCAGCAGCGTAACCGGGCAGCATAATCAGCGATTCCTGCCGGGTGAGGGGATCAGGCAAAGAATCATTGTCATAAAGGTAATAGCGGCTGCTAAGGCGAAGAGAGCCTGTGAGGGTGGTTTCTGCACGTACCAGTACTTGCACCTGGGCGTATTCTCCGCTTTCCGTCAGGGTATTCACCAGGGATCCCATGGCCAATTCCCGGCGAAGGCGCCCCTCGCCGGAGCGGAAATCAGGAATATGGATATTCGCTGCTTCATCAGGATAATTGGCCATCAGCCGTTCATTTAGGGTGACAAACAGCAGATGCTTTTCAGAGATCACGGAAAGCACTTCTGTGCCCTGAGGGAAGAGGGGTGTGAGCTTCATCCCCTGGGAGGGGCCGTCCAGAAGCGCTTGTACCAGTGCTTTTTCAAAGCTTTCGCTGTGGGCAACCGGGATCAAGCGTTGTTCACGTTCCAGCCATCGGCTATTGCCGGCTGCGCGGAAATACAGCGTGGCCATGCGCACCTGGGCGGCCCGGGGATTATCGAACCCGAGAATGGGTTCCGCCGAAACAGGTGAACTTACAACCAGAGCTGAAAGCGACAAAATCACTGCCAGCCGCACAAAAAATCGCCCTTTTCTAGAATGTATTTCCATCCAAAGGCTCATTCCCCAAACACCATCCTCCCAGTTTGTTGGCGGTACGTTCCAGGGCGTCTTTGCTCTCTCCCCAGGGCGCATCCAGGTTGTGGTAGTCGAATTTCCGAGTGAACCAGTCCAGTTCCTCCTCCAGCCGCGCAAGGTTCTCAGCCATCCCCCGGCGCAAGCAGGCAAGAAACTCCTTGCGCTCCCTGACCGGGAGCTTGGAAGCCATTTTCGCTAACCTGGCCGCGTCCGGCAGGCATACCCATCTTGAGGCCGCAAACTTGGCCTTGAAGTCCGGATCCTTCTGCCAGAGATAAAGGAGCGTTTCTGCCTGGCGAGAAGAGTGCACCTCCAGATCCTGGCAGATAAGGCAGC
>JAAYJP010000248.1 GCA_012522875.1 Clostridiales bacterium
GCGCCTGATGCATGAACTCCAGGCTCCCCCGGTAGTTTATCTCCCATACCAGCGCCTCTTCGGGAAAAGCCGCGTTATCGCTGATGGGGGAACCGGGCCGGTCCTTGCCAAGGCCCGTGGCATTGACAACCAGGGAGCCCCTGGGCATGCCCCCCAGCACTTCGTCATTTTGGGAGGTTTCCGGCGTCAGCCGATAATCCATCCGGATATTGCCATGGTTCAGTTTTTCACAGATCTCCCGCAGGGAATCCAGGCGCGGCTGGCTGCGGTTGCATACCGTAATTTTCCGGGGTTGGTTTCCCGCAAAATCCTCCCGCAGGAAATACGCGCACATGGAAATGGCGCTGCCGCCGGCCCCCATGATCATGGCCTCGGCTTCCGGGTGATCCCGCCAATAGTTTTCAGGGATAAATTCCTCCATAGCCATCCCGCAGGTGATGGGATCCTTGGCGTGCCCCCGGAGCAGCTTGCCGTCGGGAGATTTCGAAATGGAGGAAAGCTCGGAGAAAGCCTGGGCGTAAGGGTCCAGGAAGTCGAACTGATCCCCGGCCGCCAGATACAGGTCGATTTTGTGCGTGGTGACCAGCGCCCCTTTTGAGAGCGGGTCTGACTTGATAAAGGAAACAACCTCGCGGTAGGCCCCGGGGTCCGCGTGGATGGGCAGGTCAATGCCCTTGATTTCAAGGTCAACGCCCATCGCTTCCATCCATTTGGGGAAGACCTTCATGATGGAGGACTTCCCGGTGGTGACACCGATGAAGTACATCGTGTCCTTTTCTGCCTTCTGGTACATCATCCGATCCCTTTCAATCCCGGTTTTTGCCGGATTAATAGCAGCAGTTCCTAGTCGCCAAACACAATCGCGTGTTTCAGGCCAACGGCAGCCCTGGCGTTCCCGAAAGCCTCCAGCGCCTGGCTCAAGGGGTAGGTGTGCGTGACCACGCCGCTGATGTCCACCAGTTTCTGCTCCACAAAGGACAGAGCCTTTCGGAACTGCATGATGCTGGAGCGGGTTGATCCCGTCAGGTAAAGCTCCTTGTAGTGGATCAGGTTGGTGTCAATGGGCACCGGTTGTTTTGCCGGCGGGATACCGCCGAAGAAATTCACCCGGCCGCCATAATTCATCAGGCTCAGCATGGCTGACTGCACCTGGGGCACCGGGCAGGCGGTGATTGCTACGTCAAGCCCTTTTCCGCGGGTTTGCTCCATGACAAAACCCTTCAGATCATCGCCGCTGTAAACGGCGATAACGGGGAGGATTTTTTGGCACATGGCCAGCCGGTCAGGCTGAACATCATTCATCATCACTTTGGCGCCGGCCATGGTGAGGAGCATCGCGTGCATCAGCCCGATGGGGCCCGCGCCCACGACCATCGCGTACTCGCCGGGGACGACAAAGCACTTGCTGAACCCATTGTATACGCAGGAGAACGGTTCGGCAATGGACGCCTCATGGAAGGGCACATGGGGCGCTATCACCATCATGTTTCCCCGGGTAACGGCGGCGGCGGGGATCTTCACATACTCGGCGAAGGCCCCGGGCATATTGATGCCAAAGGCGACATAACTGTCGCACAGGTGCTGATTGCCGCTGACACAGCGGTCACAGATGCCGCAGCCGATGTTGGGCTGAAGCGCGATGTGCATGCCCGCCTGATAGAAGGGCACGTCGCGCCCAACCTGATGGATAACGCCGGAAAACTCATGCCCCAGCGTCAGGGGATGCGCTTCATCCACGCCCTTGTATCCGTTTTGCCACATCCGCACATCCGTGCCGCAGATGGAAACCGCTTTGGTCTTCAAGAGGACTTCGTCCGGGCCGATTTCAGGCTCGGGGATATCCACCAGGCGCAGGTCGCCTGCCCCGAAGAGCTGTAATGCTTTCATCATATTCTCCCTTACTGCAGGATTAGGATGCCCTGGCCCGCAATGGACGCGTTGCCCGCTTCCACGGCTTTGACCGCCATCATGCCGTCAAGGCCTGTCACCAGGGGCTGGCTGTCTTCCCTGATCGCCTGAATGAAGGCGATGTCTTCCCTCAGGTATGCGTCCTCAAAGAGGACCGTCCAGCTTTTGACAAATCCTGTGCGGGTTCCCTCCCCGGGCACCGTCAGTTCCACGGAGTCGCTCCGGTGGCCGCCCACATGCAAAAGCCCCCGGGTGCCCACCAGTTCCACATGGGAATCATAGCCGTATTGCACATAGGCGGCCCCGTCAATCACG
Organism: Clostridiales bacterium; assembly: GCA_012522875.1. Taxonomy (GTDB): domain Bacteria; phylum Bacillota; class Clostridia; order Christensenellales; family Aristaeellaceae; genus UBA6115. The sequence goes on from JAAYJP010000248.1 coordinate 2,224, forward strand.
TACTGGACGCCGTTTTTCATGGTGCCCGCCATCACAACGCTGTCGTAATAATCCGGATAGGATTCCCTGACCTCAGGGTTGCGGTAATTGCCGCCAAAGGCGCTCAGGGTCCTGTAGTCACTGCCGGAAAACCAGCGTACCGCGTCGATGTCGTGGGAATTGACCTCCGCCAGGATGCCGTTGGATTTCTTCAGCTCATACATCCAGGGCCGCGGCTTGCTGGGCCCGCGGGTGTGGGACTTTATCAGCACCAGATCCCCGATGGCCCCTTCGTCCAGAAGGCGCTTGGCCTCCATGAAACTGCGGTCAAAGCGCCGCATGAAGCCGATTTGCAGTTTCACCCCGGCCTTATCGCAGGCCCCGATCATTTCCCCGCATTCCGCCGCGTTCATCGCCATGGGCTTTTCGCAGAAAACATGCTTTCCCGCCGCCGCACTGTCCTTCACGATGGCGCAGTGCAGGTCGGTGGGCGCCACCACGATGACCGCGCCAACCCGCCCGTCGTTCAGAAGGTCCCGATAGTCGGTGTGCCATTTGGACAGGCCCAACTCCCCGGCGGCTTCCCTGGCTGTTTCTTCGTTCACATCGGCAACCGCTTCCATCCTGGCGCCGGGAACCTTGTTAACCAGGTTGCGCGCGTGGATCATGCCCGCCCTGCCGCAGCCGATCAGGCCAACGCCAATCTCCTCCGGTACTCCCATGCGTATCAACCCTCCCTGTGATTTTGCTGTGCTGCCGCGCAAAGCCGCCTTTGCGCTCGGTCAGTTTTATGGCCGCTTACAGTGTAGCACAGGGCGCTGGCGTTGGCAATCGTTTTTTATCATTTGTTGTTGAATCCTGCCTTCGCATGCTGTTCATTATCCCGCGGCATAATGGCTGACAATGTCCACGGCGGAGCTGGCGTTGATTCCAAAGCGCTCCACACCCAACTGAAGCAGCGCCTCAAATTCTTGGTATGACCGGATGCCGCCGGCAGCTTTCAGCATGATTCTTCCCTGGGTCATCTCCTTGATCCGGGCGATACGGCTGATATTCGCGCCGCCGGCCACCCAGCCGGTGCCGGTCTTGAGAAAATCCGCGCCGGAATCCATCACCAACTTGCAGGCGTCTTCCATCTCCCGGTCGTTCAGGCAGTTGAGCTCAATGATGACCTTGGTCAGCGCGCGATGCCCTGCCAGGCTGATGATGCGCTTCAGTTCATCCAGCACATAGCCAAACTCACCGTTTAAAAACCTGCCGACATTCATGACGATGTCCATTTCCTCAA
>JAAYJP010000249.1 GCA_012522875.1 Clostridiales bacterium
CCTCCGCCGTTCTGGTGTTGCCGCCGGCCAGGATCATCAGCGGACGGGCAAAAATAACCGCCAGCACCGTGATCACCACGGAAAGTCCAAGGCTCAGCACCAGGGCGTTGCGCAGCGTCATGTTGGCATCCTTTTGGCGGTCCTGGCCCTTGCGCCGGGCTACGATGGCCGTCACCCCAACATTTAAGGCGAAAAAAACCGCCAGCAGGATCATCCGGGGCTGAATTGGCAGCGATACAGAGGCCAGGGCCGTTTTGCCCAACTGTCCCACCATCAGCATGTCAGCGCTGCCAATCAGGCTCATCAACACCATCTCAGCAATGGCTGGCATGGCAATGTTCAGAACCAGGCCATAGGCCTCCTTTGTATCAGGCAGCGGCCCCAAGCGCCTGGCCGGAGCTACCAGCCCTTCAGACGTAAAAAAACGCCGCAATACTTCACGCACGAAAAAACCTCCACATACAGATGACGATGATATCACCCGCTTGTGAATTATGCAATTGCGGGGCGGGTTTAACTGGCCTCGGCGCCTTGGTTCCGGGTCTGTCTGCCTTGACAGATGTGGTGTTAATCCATATACTCACTGTGTCTGAAATATGCCGCTTCCGGCACAATTTGGCAACATTTTAATGATCAGGAGGACCATCATGGCGAAAAAGTTCACCATCGACGGAAACGGAGCCGTTAGTCACATCGCTTACGCATTTAGCGATGTGGCCGCCATCTACCCCATCACCCCCTCATCCACCATGGCGGAGTATGTGGACGAGTGGTCCGCTCAGGGCCGCCTGAACCTCTTCGGCCAGACGGTGCAGGTGTCTGAGATGCAGTCGGAAGGCGGCGCCGCGGGCGCTGTTCACGGCAGCCTGGCCGCCGGCGCCATGACCACCACCTACACGGCCTCCCAGGGCTTGCTGCTCATGATTCCCAACATGTATAAAATCGCGGGCGAGCTTTTGCCCACTGTGTTCCATGTGTCCGCCCGGACGCTGGCCACCCATGCCCTGTCCATTTTCGGCGACCACTCCGATGTGATGGCCTGCCGGCAGACCGGATTCGCCATGCTGGCCTCCGGCTCCGTCCAGGAAGCTGAGGACCTGGCCCTGGTATCCCATCTGGCGACAATCAAGTCCTCCGTGCCCTTCCTGCACTTTTTTGACGGCTTCCGCACCAGCCATGAGGTCCAAAAAATCGAACGGATCGAGTATGAGGACATCGCCAAACTGGTGGACTGGGACAAAATTGCCGCCTTCCGCGCCCGTGCGCTCAATCCCGAACATCCCCACCAATCCGGCACCGCGCAGAACCCGGACGTTTTCTTCCAGAACCGGGAAGCGGCCAACAAATACCACAATGCCGTGCCCGGCATCGTGGAAGCGTGTATGGCGCAAGTCGGAGAATTGACCGGCCGGAATTACAAGCTGTTTGAATATGAAGGCGACCCGGAGGCTGAGGATGTGATCATCATCATGGGCTCCGGCGCAGAAACCGTTCATGAGACGCTCACCGCCCTGAACAGCCAGGGCGGGAAATACGGCGTGCTGAAGGTGCGCCTCTACCGTCCCTTCGCGGCTGACCGCTTTCTGTCTGCCTTGCCGGCCTCTGTCAAGCGCCTGGCTGTGATGGACCGCACCAAGGAGCCCGGCGCTCTGGGCGACCCGCTTTACAGCGATGTGCGCACCGCCCTGGCTGAAGCCGGCCGGCACGACATCGCCGTCTATGGCGGGCGCTATGGCCTGTCCAGCAAGGAATTCACCCCCACCATGGTGAAGGCCATCTATGAGAATCTGGCTCAGGCTGAGCCCAGGAACCACTTCACCGTGGGCATCGTGGACGATGTCACCCATTCCTCCCTGGATTTGAGTGAGCAGTTCAACGCTGCGCCGGAGGGCACCATTGCCTGCAAATTTTATGGCCTGGGCTCTGACGGCACGGTTGGTGCCAACAAAAATTCCATCAAAATTATCGGAGACCACACAGACTTGTATGTACAGGCCTATTTCGCCTATGACTCCAAGAAGTCCGGCGGCCTGACGGTCAGCCACCTGCGCTTTGGCAAACACCCCATCCAATCCACCTACCAGATTGACGACGCCAACCTTGTCGCCTGCCATAATCCTGCCTATGTGACGGCTTATGACATGGTTTCGGCTCTCAAGCAGGGCGGCACTTTCCTGCTCAACTGCCCCTGGGATGAAGCGGAACTGGAGGAACGCCTGCCTGCGTCCATGAAGCAGGCCCTGGCCAGGAAGCAGGCCAAACTCTACACCATTGACGCCATCGACCTGGCTGAGAAGACCGGCATGGGCGGGCATATCAATACCATCATGCAGGCAGCCTTCTTCAAACTGGCCAATGTCATTCCCTATGAGCAAGCCGAAAAGCACATGAAGGATTACGCCCAGCATACCTACGGCATGAAGGGCGACAAGGTGGTCAAGGCAAACTGGGCGGCCATTGATTCCGCCATCAGCGGGCTGAGGAAGGTGGAGGTTCCCGCTGAGTGGGCCAACACCACCTCAGGCGCTGACCCGGTGCGCGTTGTAGCCACGGACTATTTCGACGCCGTCGCCAAGCCCATCCTGGGCCAGGCCGGTGAAACGCTGCCGGTGTCCGCGTTTGACCCGGCAGGCGTCGTGCCCACCGCCACCACCCAGTATGAGAAACGCGGCATCGCCATCAACGTGCCCGAGTGGCAGATCGAGCACTGCATCCAGTGCAACCAGTGCGCCATGGTCTGCCCCCACGCGGTCATCCGCCCCTTCCTGATCAAGGATGGTGCCGAGCGGCCGGAGGGCTTTGAAACCAAGAAGGCCCTGGGTAAGGATTACGCGGGCCACGGCTTCCGCATACAGATCAGTCCGTTGGACTGCACCGGGTGCGGAAACTGCTACGAAGTCTGCCCCGCAAAGACCAAGGCCCTGCAGATGAAGCCGCTGGACAGCCAGCGTCACCAGGAAAAGTACTGGGAGTTCGCCAGCCAACTGCCCGAGCCTGATGTCAACCACAACCTGGCCACCGTCAAGGGCAGCCAGTTCAAGCGGCCGCTGTTTGAATTCTCCGGCGCCTGCGCCGGCTGCGGAGAGACGCCCTACATCAAACTGGCCACCCAGCTCTTTGGAGACCGGATGATCGTTGCCAACGCCACCGGCTGCTCCTCCATCTACGGCGGCTCCAGCCCCACCGTGCCCTATGCGGTCAACAAGGACGGCCATGGCCCTGCCTGGGCCAACAGCCTCTTTGAGGACAACGCTGAGTTTGGCTTTGGGATGAACCTTGCCATGAACCAGCGCCGCGCCAAGCTGGCGGACACCATTGAAAAGATGATTGCTGTGGAATGGTGCGACCAGCCCATCAAGGAAGCCGGCAAGGAATGGCTGGAAAATATGCACAGCGCCGAGGGCTCCAAAGCCGCGGCCGCCAAACTCAAGAAAGCCTGCGAGTGCGGCCTTGACATGACCGGTACTGCGTATGAGTCCCAATGGCTTAAGAACAACAAGCACTGTGACTGCGAAGCCTGCGCCGGCGCCCGGGAGGTGCTGGCCAGTGCGGACATCCTGGTCAAGAAATCTATCTGGATCATCGGCGGTGATGGCTGGGCCTATGACATCGGATATGGCGGGCTGGACCATGTGCTGGCCCAGAATCAGGATGTGAATATCCTGGTACTGGATACGGAAGTCTACTCCAACACCGGCGGGCAGGCATCCAAGGCCACCCCCACCGGCTCTGTGGCCAAGTTCGCCTCCGCCGGCAAGCGTACCAAGAAGAAAGACCTGGGTATGATGGCCATGTCCTACGGCTATGTTTATGTGGCGCAGGTAGGCATGAGCGCCAACTACAACCAGACACTCAAGGCCTTCACCGAGGCGGAAGCCTACAACGGCCCCTCCCTGATCATCGCCTACAGCCCCTGCATCAACCAGGGACTGAACATGTCCTTCTCCCAGGCGGAGATCCGCAAGGCCGTAGCCACGGGTTATTGGAACCTCTACCGCTACAACCCCATGCTGGCGGAAGAAGGCAAAAATCCCATGCAGCTGGACAGCAAGGATCCCACCGAAAACTATCAGGACTTCCTCAAGGGCGAAGTGCGCTACACCTCCCTGCTGAAGGCCTTCCCTGACGCGGCGGGTGA
>JAAYJP010000250.1 GCA_012522875.1 Clostridiales bacterium
GCGCCGGAAACGCGGCAGTGATTACGATCGTGAGGAGCACGATGAGGCTAAGGGTTTTTTTCATGGGTCTGATCTTCCTCCCAAAATCCGGCTTGGGCCGGATCTGATTTTTCGCGAAGAGGGTTCCCCTCCGCCTTCGTGTTCAATATATACCCTTGAAATTGCTTTGTAAATAGTAAAATGAAATAAAATATTTCCTTAAATTTATATTTCGGTATTATCTCTCCCAAATAAAACATACTATAAGTAACATTACATACAAAATGCAAAAAGATTTTCCGCTTGGTGCTGATCAGCAAAAATTTGGCTCCCCGGACGAAGCAATTTTTACGCCCTTTTGCTGGAGTGCTGTAAAAAATTCGGATCCAAGCGGACAACGAGGGGCCAGTTGGTTCCTCTCCTGCCAGGAAGGCTCTCTTTTGGCAGGAGAAAACCGCGGAACCGACGTCCGCGGTTCAGAAAGAAGTTTTTAACTCACCTGGAACAGAATTTCCTGTTTTGGTGCTTACAAGCCTATAGGCCCTGCCATTATTTGCGATTGTTTGATCTGTTCTTTCAATTTATATAATGCCGCCGATCGGCATCCGTTTCCGCAAATCAAAAGGGAATACCTGGCAGATACTCCCTTCTATTATCAGGCTGTTTATCCATTCACCCGCTATGCCGGCAGGCGGCCGGTTTAAACACAAGCTTTTTAGCAAAGATTCTCTTTTACTCCCACTCAATGCTCGCCGGCGGTTTGGTGGTCACATCCAGGAGAACGCGGTTGACGCCCAGGACCTCATTGGTGATGCGCCGGGAGATGTGAGCCAGAAGTTCATAGGGAACGCGCGCCCAGTCTGCCGTCATAAAATCGTCCGTGGTGACGGCACGGATGGCGACGGCAGTATCATAACTGCGCCCGTCCCCCATGACGCCCACAGAGCGGATATCGGTGTTGACGGTGAAAAACTGGCTGGCGCTTTTGGCAAAGCCCGAGCGAACAAACTCTTCCCTGAGAATGGCGTCGCTTTCCCGGGTGACGGCCACCTTCTCAGGCGTCAGCTCGCCCAGGGTGCGGATTGCCAGGCCGGGCCCAGGGAAAGGCTGCCGGCTCACCATCTCCTCCGGCAAGCCAAGCACCCGGCCCAGGTCGCGCACCTCATCCTTGAAAAGGGTGCGCAGGGGCTCGATCAGGCTGGTGAAACCAAGCTCCCGGGGCAGGCCGCCCACATTGTGGTGGGATTTGATGACAGCACTCCCAGGGGCAGCGCCGGACTCGATAACATCAGGATAAATGGTGCCTTGGGCGAAGTGGTCCAATTTCCCCAGCTTTAGGGCCTCCTCCCGGAACACGCTGACAAACTCATGGCCGATTATCCTGCGCTTCTCCTCCGGGTCCCTGACCCCTTTCAGTTTTCCATAGAAGCGCGCGGAAGCATCCACCGCGGTGAGAGACACCGGAAAATGCCGGGTAAACACCTCCCGAACCATTTCGGGCTCACCCTTTCGCATGAAGCCATGATCCACAAACACACAGCGGAGCCTGTCGCCTACGGCCTGATGGATCAGCGCGGCGGCCACAGCCGAGTCCACCCCGCCGGAAAGGCCCAGCAGCACCGTGCCATTCCCGGCCGCCGCTTTGATTTCCTCCACGGCACTGGCGGCATAGTTCTCCATCCGCCAATTCCCGGCACACCCGCAGATGTCCCGTACAAAGCGGGTCAGGATGGCCATGCCCTGCTGGGAATGGGTCACCTCCGGGTGGAATTGAACCCCAAAGAGCCTCTCTTTTGGGTTTTCCATGCCAGCGATGGGGCAGGAATCCGTGGAAGCGGTTTTACTAAAACCCGGCGGAAGCGCCGCCACCTGGAACCCATGGCTGTTCCAGCAGTCACACACCGCTTCCAGGCCTGAAAAAAGGGCAGAGCCTGTGTCCAGCGCTGCCCGGCGCAGGCCATATTCCCTTTTTTCGCTCCTGGCCACAAGGCCACCAAAGGTGTGGGCCATCAGCTGCATCCCATAGCAGATGCCCAGCACCGGAACCCCCAGCCCGAACACCGCCGGATCGCAGCCGGGCGCCGTCTCCTCCTCCAGCGAAGCGGGGCCGCCGGAGAGGATGATGCCGCAGGGGTCGGTCCCCCGTATTTCCGAGATGTTGGCATGATGGGACAGCACCTGGGAAAAAACACCCGCCTGGCGCACCCGGCGCGCAATCAGCTGGGTAAACTGGCTTCCAAAATCAATGATCAGAATGGGTTTTTCCATGGGCAGCCCCTCTCTTAGCCTAAGGCTTTGTTTCATTTTCGACAATAACCTGGCAGGCCTTCAGCGCTTCCGGCGCGGTCTGATGCCCCTTTCGTGTGGCGCCTGCACAGCAGGCGGCGTCCCCCTTGACCCGGGCCCCAGGCAGGGCGGCCTTTGTAATCAGCGCTTTTGAGATGACACAGATCCTCGTGCAGAGCCCGACCAGCGTAACGCTGCCCACGGCATCCTCCTGGTTTAGTGCCATCAGCCTTTCCCCCAGCTCCCAGGAACCAAACAAAGGCTTATCGATGGCCGCAAGCGTCATCAACGCCTCAGCTCCTTTGTGACCGGCCAGCCCTCAGTCCCCTCCTGGCAATGAACAAAAGGCAAAAATGCCCCTTCCTGGGTGCAGAGGTCCTCAGGCCCATGCGCATCCCTGGTGAACAGCACGGGGCCGGTGTGGCCCCTGACCTTTTCAATCCCGTTGGGCAGAATAGCCCGTGCCTCGGGCGTGCCCAGGCTCCCGGTGATAAAATCATTCTGCCTGTCCACCACAACCAGGACGTCCTGCATCTAATTCTCCTTGACGGTACCGTCGGCGTTGAACACCGGCAGCGTTTGCAGAAACAGGATGTCCTCCCTTTCCCTGGCTGCGCCCTCTGCCAGGATGGCCATTTTCCCCACCACCGTTCCGCCGGCCTCATTGACCAGCTTCTCCACAGCCTTGAGGGATTCGCCGGTGGAGATCACATCGTCCACGATCAGCACCCGCCGTCCCCGCATATAGTCCGCGTCGTTCTGGTCGATGAACAGCATCTGCCGGTTCACGGTGGTGATGGAGGTGACCTCGGTGGAAAAGACATTGCGCATGTAGAGTTTGGGCGCCTTCCTGGCGATCAGGTAGCGGTTTTCCCGATTCTGCCGCGCCATCTCATACACCAGGGGGATCCCCTTGGACTCGGCGGTTATGATCACATCATGATCAGGCGCGATGGCGTTAAGCCCCTTGGCGCACGCGATGGTCAGTTCCACATCACCAAAAATAACAAACGCGGCAATATAGAGCTCCTCATTCACCGCGCACAGCGGCAGTTGGCGGGTGAGGCCGGCAACCTGGATTTCGTAATGCATTTTCCCTCCCAGATATCGCCCGGTACGGGCGGATTTTTCCCCTGAATTGTAGAATCCCGGCCTTGCGCTGTCAATAAATCATCCGGACGCCTGGGCCAGGAAATGCCCGCGCAGGATGCCTTCCAGCTCACCCAGCGAAGCGGCGGTGTTGATGCGGGTACGCGCCTGGGCCGCTCCCGGGCTTCCCCGGAGGTACCAGCCCAGGTGCTTGCGCATTTCAATCACTGCCCGGGCTTCCCCCTTGAACTGGGCCATCATGTCCAGATGATGAAGCGCCATATCCGTTATTTCCCCGGGCGCA
>JAAYJP010000251.1 GCA_012522875.1 Clostridiales bacterium
GCAGCCGGCTTCAAGGAAGCAGTAGCTTCCCGGGTTCTCAAACGCTGTTGCCGAATTTTACGCTGTTTGGTATAGTGTTTTCATTATTCAGCACGGAGGAAATGGCCTATGCATATCCTGGACACCCTGAAGGAGCGCGGTTTTCTGGCGCAGATCACTTTTGAAGAAGCGCTTTATGAGCAGTTGGCCAAGGAGCCAACCGCTTTCTACATAGGCTTCGACCCTACAGCGGTGAGTCTGCATTTTGGCCATTTTATCCCAATCCTTGCGATGGTACATATGCAAAAGGCCGGGCATATCCCCATCGCACTCATTGGCGGCGGTACCGCCCGAATAGGCGACCCCAGCGGACGAACTGATTTGCGCCAGATGATGGACGATGCAACCATTGAACGCCATATTTCGGGCATTAAGGGGCAGATTGGCCGTTTTATTGATTTCAGGGAAAACAGGGCGCTTGCTGCCAACAACGCCGACTGGCTGATGAATCTCAATTATATCGATTTCATCCGGGAAATCGGCGTCCATTTTTCCGTGAACCGCATGATCACCGCTGAATGCTACAAACAACGCATGGAACAAGGGCTCACATTCCTGGAGTTCAACTACATGATCATGCAGGCCTATGATTTCCTGGAATTGTACCGCCGCCATAACTGCCTGCTTCAGATGGGCGGAGACGACCAATGGAGCAATATGCTGGCAGGCGCTGACCTGATCCGCCGTAGGGAGCGCAAGCAGGCCTTCGCCTGCACCTTTAATCTCCTGATGAACTCTGAGGGTCAGAAGATGGGCAAGACGGCGCGAGGCGCCTTGTGGCTGGATGCGGAGCTTTGCAGCCCCTATGAGTTTTACCAGTACTGGCGCAACATTGCTGACGCGGATGTGAGGAAGAGCCTCTCCATGCTTACCTTCCTGCCAATGGTTGAAGTGGACCGCCTGGCAGGTCTTGAAGGTTCCCGGATCAACGAAGCCAAGACAGTGCTTGCCTTTGAAACCACGAAACTGGTCCATGGCGAAGCGGAGGCACAAAAGGCCAGGGAAGCATCCAGCGCGCTTTTTGCGGGAGCGGGCAGTATGGAGGATGTGCCCACCTTCCTGATTACCACCCGGCAACTGGAGGAGGACAGCCGGCTGACTACTATCCTCTTCCTCTGCGGCCTGTGCTCCAGCCGCTCTGACGCTCGCAAGATGGTGCAGCAGGGTGCGGTAGCGGTAGGTGAGAAAAAGATATCCAACACCGATTTTGTGCTGGGTGCTGATGACATTCCGGCAGAAGGCATGCTTTTGCGCAGAGGGAAAAAGCAGTACTGCCGGTTGATGATGAAGCGTTGAACATCAAACCGGATTTCCTCACTCTGGCCAAACCCGCCACCATAGAATATGTGGTGCAGAAAAGCCGTTTTCTTGGTGCCGCTTCCCCGGCCATCAGCGAGCAGGAAGCGCTTTCCCATGTTCGGAAACAGCGGATGGACTTAAAGGGCGCATCCCATTATTGTTATGCCTATATCATCGGAGATAACGCCGGTATCATGCGTTATCAGGATGATGGTGAGCCCGGCGGAACCGCTGGCATGCCTATCCTGGAAGCCCTAAGGCACCGGAAAGCCGTAAACGCCTGTGTGGTGGTGACCCGTTTCTTCGGCGGCGTCCTCCTGGGGGCTGGCGGCTTAACCCGGGCTTACAGCCACACGGCCAATGAAGCCATCAAGGCAGCGGGTCTGGCGCTGGTGGAGCAAAGCGTACGGCTAAGGGTTCTGGCCCATTACCCCTATTGGGACAAGCTGGAGTACCTGCTCAGCCAGCGGACTGTTATGCAGCTGGAAAAGGAGTTTTCGGCTCAGGTTGAGGTCTCCATGGTTGTCCGGCAAAAAGACGCCCCCGCGCTGGCCAGGGAAATGATGGATATCACCACCGGGACAGCAGAGGTTTCATTGAGCGATCCGTTTCCATGGCAGTGGCCAGTAGCATAAATTTCCCAGCCCTACAGGCAGAAGCGGTGGATGGCCTCCGCCACCCCATCATCCATATTGGAAGCAGTCAGATGAACAGCGGTGTCCTTTACTGCTTGTGCCGCGTTACCCATGGCGACGCTGATGCCGGCAAACTCAAGCATGGGAACATCGTTGAGCTGATCTCCCAGGGCCAGGATATTTTCAGGCTCGATTTCCAGCCTTTCCGCCAAATCCCTTAGTCCGGTGCCTTTGGAGATATTGGAAGGCATGATTTCGATGTTGTTGGCACTGGATTGGGTGAGTGAATGGGTTGGCACACAGTCAAGGGCTTCACGGATTTCTCCCAGGCTGTGCCCGCCTTCGCTGTGGTAGACATAGAACTTGTAAATCGGATGCTTCACCGCATCCAGGCATGCTTCCCGGCCATAATAATATTTGACGCGGTCTTTTATCTCCTTGCGGTCGACGAAGTCGGTCTCCGAATGGTGCCTGTTTTTTTCATACCGGGCAAATACGGCATTTTTTGCGAAGATAAAATAACCCTCATTCAGGCTTTCCAGCACATCGATGGCGCACTGCGCTGTTATTTTCAGCATCACATGTTCTGTCAGAATGTTTCCCAGAGGCTTGTCATAGATCACACAGCCATTGAGGCTGATAATTGGCCCCTCAATACCCGCATCCAGCATGACCATGGAAGCATTGTCCGGAAAACGCCCGGTACAGGCCGCAAATTGGATGCCCTTCCTGCGGGCGGCCCGGATGGCACCCGCAGTGCGCCGGGAAACCAGGGAATGTTCGTTCAGCAGCGTTCCATCCATGTCGGCGGCAATCAGGCGCACCGCAGGCTTCATGATAAACTTGCCCCCTGTTCTCAAAATGGCGCGGGCACAACAAACCGTCTGCCCCGAAGTGATTCTATCCCACTGGCCTCGGGGAAGGCAAGGGACACGGCAGAGAGTTTCAGCCCCGGCTGCCCCTGGGCCCGGTTGAAAGCGCGGTCTCCGTAAGCGTCGTCCCCCAGAATGGGGTGTCCGATATGGGCCAGATGGGCCCGGATCTGATGGGTGCGTCCGGTATAGAGCCTCACTTCAAGGCGGGTAACCTCCCCTGCCTCCAATATTCTGTAACCTGTGAGGATTTCCCTGGCTTCCGGTGCCGGCGTATCCGTTACCCACACACGCGACCTCCTTGCATCCTTGATAAGCCAGGCGCGCAGCGTTCCTTCCTGACGCCCTGGCGTTCCGCGCACCAGGCATTCGTATATCTTGATAAGATCCCGTCCTTTGAAAGCTTGACGGGCTGTTTTTCCATCAGCCTCATTTTTGGCCAGAAGGCATAAACCGCTGGCCTGGTTATCCAGCCTGTGGCACAGTTCAGGCATATAGTGCCCCCGAGCATGGCTTTCGGCCCACATAATCAACGAAAACCCTCCATATGCGTTCGGGTCAGAATTGACGCCGGCGGGCTTATTCACAATCAGATAATGCTCATCCTCATATACGATGGGTATTTCCTGCATACCATGGCGGGTATAGAGAACGACCTCGTCCCCAGCCTTAACCCGGGTACCCGTACCTGCCCTTGTGCCGTTCACCAGCACATCCCTTTTTCGCAGCGCTTCCCGTACCGCATGTTCGGGCAACAGCGGCCAAGCCCGGCGCAGGCTTTTGGCCAATGCTTCCCCGCCTGCCTTTTCCCCGATTATCGCAGTGTACCTGTGCATCGAACTTGCCTCCAACTACCCCAAAACGCATTTTGTTTTGCCATCATATCATAAGGGGGGATGTCAATAGTGGTTTGATTTATTCTGCCCAATGCATCAATCGTCGCAAAAACAACGAAAATACACCTCATTGCTTGTATATCCATTCATTATTTCGTATTCTTGCATGCAATCGCAGACATGCGGGAAAACAAAAAGGAGGTCAGGATGTCATGAAGAAAAGGTCTTTCTTGCCCCTGTTGCTCATGGTTGTACTGGTTCTATCTGCTTTCGCCCCAGCGATGGCTGAAGAAGTCATTAAGATTGGAGGCATCGGCGTCCTGTCCGGCCCGTATGCCCAGTATGGCATTGCCTGCAAGGAAGGCATGGACCTGTATATTGACCAGCTCAACGCCAGTGGCGGCGTGCTGGGCAAGCAGGTTGAGTTCATCTGGGAGGACACCGAGGCTGATGTCACCAAAGCCATCAACGCCTTTAACAAACTGGTTGACAATGACGGAGTCGTGGCCATCCTGGGCGCGGTATTGAGCGGCGAAACCAAGGTGGTCGCTGAGTTCTCCGAAACCATCGGCATTCCCCAGATCACCCCCTCTTCCACGGCCTATGATGTGACCACCGGACGGCCCAACGTTTTCCGCACCTGCTTCCTGGATCCGGTTCAGGCGGTGGCAATTGCCCGCTATGTCGCGGAAGAAGGCTACAAAAGCCCCGCCGTACTTTATGACAAGGCCACTGAGTATTCAAAAGGACTTTATGACTCCTTCACCGCCGAATGTGAAGCCCAGGGCATTCCAGTGGTGGCTGCTGAGTCTGCCGCCTATGGTGATGTGGACTATAAAACACAGTTGACCACCATTAAAAACGCCAATCCCGACTGCGTTTTCCTCCCCTATTACGGCAGCGACGCCGCCATGATTCTGGCCCAGGCCAAGGAACTGGGACTGGATGTGAAGTTTTTTGGCGCTGACGGCATCGCCGACATCGTGGATGTGGTGAGCGACAAGGAACTCCTGGTCGATCTGGAATACACGGACCACTTCTCCATCGGCGCCCAGAATGAAATGGCCGTCAAGTTTGTGGAGGACTACAAGGAAAAATATGGCAAAGATCCAGCAATTTCCTTCAGCGCAACCGGCTATGACGCGGCTTTGGTGCTCTTCAGTGCCATTGAGAAAGCCGGCACAACCGATTATCAGGCCGTAGTGGACGCCATCAAAGCCACGGACCTCAACGCGGTAAGCGGCAGCATTAAGTTTGATGACCACAACGATCCCATCAAGAGCATTTTCTTTCAGTCCTTTGATAACCAGGGAAACAAGGTTTTCGTCAAGCAGCTTGACCCGTGATCGCCAATTTACCTCAGGAAGGGGAGGAAAACTTTCCTCCCCCTTCTTGTTGTTTTGGCAGTTTTTGGCTACACTGATGGACAAGCAGCAAGCACGCCTTGGCGTCGGGAAGGTAGCGGAGCAATGAACTTATTTTTCAATCAGTTGATCAACGGCCTGCATGTGGGAAGCATTTATGCCCTCATTGCCCTTGGCTACACCATGGTATACGGCATCGTAAAACTGATCAATTTCGCGCACGGGGATATCATCATGGTGGGAGCGTATACGGCAGTGATCACCCTTGCCACGCTGGGCTGGTCCACGCCGGCCGCGCTGTTTTCTGCCATCGTGGCATGCGTTGTATTTGGCGTCCTCATTGAGAGGCTGGCATACAAACCGCTGCGCCGTTCTCCCCGCATCTCTTCCCTGATTACCGCAATCGGTGTAAGTATGCTGCTGCAAAATGCAGCGCTCCTGGTGTTTGGTGCGCAACCCAGGCCTTTTCCCACCATCCTGAGCATGCCCCCGCTTCGTGTTCACACTTTACAGATCAGTTTTAATACCGTTCTGACCATTGTGGTATCCGGTATCCTAATGGTCTTCCTTCAGGGGTTTGTCCAGATGTCAAAAACCGGCAAAGCCATGCGCGCGGTGAGTGAGGACTACAACACAGCCCAATTGATGGGCATCAATGTCAACAATACCATCACCACCACCTTTGTCATCGGCTGTACATTGGCTGGCATTGGCTCGTTCCTATACTGTATGGCTTATCCCTCCGTCTATCCCACACTGGGGGCGCTTCCAGGGCTTAAGGCTTTTATCGCTGCAGTCCTGGGCGGCATCGGGATTATCCCCGGCGCCATGCTGGGCGGATTTGTGATGGGCGTTGCAGAAAGCCTGACCAAGGCCTATATCTCCTCCCAGTTGTCTGACGCAGTGGTTTATGGCATTCTCATTATTGTGCTGATGGTGAAACCCGCCGGGTTACTGGGCAAAAAGATGAGCGAGAAAGTGTAAGCGAATGAAGAAAAGGACAAAAGCTATTCTGCTGAATACCATCGCCCTGCTCGCGATCTACTTTTTCACCACCATCCTGATCGCCAACAAGGGTGTTAACAACTATGTCTCAGGCATCATTATCACGGTGCTGATCACCATCATCATGACGGCCAGCCTGAATGTGACCACGGGCCTATTGGGCCAGCTGGCGCTTGGACATGCGGGTTTCATGGCTATTGGCGCGTATGCTTCCGCCCTGTTCACGCGCTCAGTGGGCATCGCCTTTGGCCTTTCACTGCCCATCTCCCTTCTTCTGGGTGGATTGATGGCTGCTGTCTTTGGATTTCTCATCGGCACCCCTGCCCTGCGCCTGACCGGGGACTACCTGGCCATCATCACCCTGGGCTTTGGGGAAATTATTCGCGTGGTCATCGAAAACCTCGAGTTCACGGGAGGCGCCGCGGGCCTGACCCGCATCACGCGTATGTCCCGCGCTTTTTCCAGCGACACCGCTGTGTCAACGGCCGTTCAGTTTTCTATTGTCTTCTGGATTACCGTGGTGATTATTGCCAGCATCTTTACCTTGGGCCGCTCCCGCCACGGCCGGGCAATCATCTCCATTCGGGAGAATGTGGTAGCCTCGGAAGCTATTGGAATCCCCACCACCCGGTATAAACTGCTGGCTTTCACCATCGCCGCTTTCTTTGCCGGGATTGCGGGGGGACTGTATGCCCACCAGACGGGTATCCTCAACGCCAAAATTTTCGGTTTCAACAAGTCCATCGAATACCTGGTCATTGTGGTGCTTGGCGGCATGGGCTCTATCACCGGCTCAATCATTGCCTCAATAATCTTGGTGACCCTGCCGGAGATGCTTCGCGGACTCGCAGAATATCGGCTTATCATTTATTCGTTGGTGCTCATCCTGATGATGCTGTTCCGGCCATCCGGCCTTTTGGGCACAAGGGAGTTCTCTCTTCTGGATTTCTGGGAGTGGGCCGAACGGTTTTTTCGAAAGGTTTTCAAAGGGAAAACGTCGGAAACCAAGATGCCTTTTACGCCCCGCTATGATGTATGGGAGGAAAAGCCGGTGCTTGAAATCTGCAGGCTGGGCATTTCCTTTGGAGGCTTGAGGGCCGCAGATGATGTGAACCTCTGCCTGATGAACAATGAAATTGTTGGCCTTATCGGTCCCAATGGCGCTGGAAAGACCACCATTTTCAATATGCTGACAGGCGTCTACATTCCTACAGATGGAGATATCAACCTCCTAGGCAAACGCATCAACGGGCTGGCTCCCCATGAAATCACCAAAAACGGAATCGCGCGCACCTTTCAAAACATCCGCTTGTTCAAATCCATGACCGTGCTTGAAAACATCAAGGTGGCATTCCACTCCCGGATGCATTACTCCACACTGAGCGGCATTCTGCGAGACAGCGATTGTACCAGCGAGGAGCGGGGAATTGACATACGCGCGCGGGAACTGCTCCGTGTTTTCCAGATGGAGGATGTGGCGGATGCGCCGTCCAGTTCCCTCCCCTACGGCCAGCAACGTAAGCTGGAAATTTGCCGCGCCCTGGCATCAAACCCCAAAGTTCTCCTGCTGGATGAGCCGGCTGCCGGCATGAACCCCATGGAAACAACTGAGTTGATGCAGACGATCAAGACCATCCGGAACCGCTTCTCCGTGGCCATCCTGTTGATCGAGCATGACATGAAACTGGTGATGGGCATCTGCGAGCGGATTTATGTGCTGAACTATGGCAAGGTCATCGCGGAAGGAACACCTGAGCAAATCCGCAATAATCCCGGCGTTATCGCCGCCTACCTGGGCAGCGCCGATGCCCGGCCGGGGTCCATGGGAGGGCTTGCCCATGCTTAAAGTGCACGATATCAATGTCTTCTACGGCGCTATCCACGCGCTGCATGATATATCCTTTGAAGTCCGGCAGGGGGAGATCGTCTCGCTTATTGGCGCCAACGGCGCTGGTAAATCCACTACGCTAAACGCCATCTCAAACCTCCTGCCTGTCTCCAGTGGCGAAATTATGTTTATAGGCCAGGCCATCCGCAAATTGCCGGCCTGCAAACTGGTGGAACGCGGCATCGCCCAAGTGCCTGAAGGACGCCGCGTCTTCTCCCGGATGACGGTCCTTGAAAACCTGGAAATGGGCGCCTATATCAGAAAAGAAACCGGCGATATCAACCGGGATCTGGATCTGGTATATGGGCATTTCCCCATCCTGAAGGAAAGGCGAAAGCAAATCGCCGGCACCTTGTCCGGCGGTGAACAGCAAATGTTGGCCATGGGCAGGGCACTGATGAGCCGGCCCAAGCTTTTGATGATGGATGAGCCTTCCATGGGCTTAGCCCCTATTCTGGTTCAGGAAATTTTCGATATTATTCAGCAGATCAGCCAGGAGGGGATCACCATCCTGCTGGTTGAACAAAACGCCCACATGGCACTAACCATCTCGCACAGGGCCTATGTGCTGGAAACCGGGCATGTGGTCAAGTCCGGTCTGAGCCGGGAACTTCTTGTGGACCCGGATGTGCAGAAAGCCTACCTGGGAACCTGATCAGTTTTATTCAAATGTTGGGAAGGATCAATAGCCCTTCCCTTTTTAGTGCGCCGCTTTCTTCAGAACTTCCACTTTATCAGTCTTTTCCCAGGGCAAATCCAAATCGTCACGGCCGAAGTGCCCGTAGCTGGCGGTCTGCCGGTAAATTGGGCGCAGGAGGTCCAGCGAACGGATGATCCCGTCAGGCCGAAAATCGAAATTGTCCCGAACAGCCCGTGCAATCACAGCATCATCGGATTTGCCGGTACCGAAAGTGTCAATATTAAAACTGACCGGCTCTGCCATACCGATGGCATAGGCCAGGGCGATCTGGCATTTGTCCGCCAGCCCGGCGGCAACAACATTTTTTGCCGCGTATCGGGCCATGTAAGCAGCGGAACGATCCACCTTGGTTGGATCCTTACCGGAGAAGGCGCCGCCGCCATGCGGTGCGTAACCGCCATAGGTGTCGACGATTATTTTTCGCCCTGTCAGCCCCGAATCCCCTGCAGGGCCGCCAATAACGAAGCGGCCGGTGGGATTGATGAAGAATCGGGTATCCCTATAAAGCAGATCTTTCGGAACACAGTATGGAATCACCTGGCTCAGCATGGCCTCCTCAATCTCGCCCTGGGCCACCTTCTCATCATGTTGGGTGGACAGGACAACCGTTTCCACGCGCAATGGCCGTCCGTTTTCATAAGCGATGGTTACCTGGGCTTTGCCGTCCGGACGCAAGAAGGGCAGGAAGCCGGATTTCCTCACCTCACTCATGCGGCGGGTGAGGCGGTGGGAAAGGGCCAGCGCCATGGGCATTAGCTCTGGAGTTTCATCGCTGGCAAAGCCAAACATCATCCCCTGATCCCCGGCTCCGGTTATTCGGCAGTCACTCATGATGCCCCGCCCCTCCAGCGCGCAGGAAACACCCTGGCTGATGTCACCCGACTGCTCATGAACGGCAGTCAGCACCGCGCACGAATTGCCATCAAAGCCCATCTCGGAGCTGTTATAGCCAATATCAAGGGCTACCTCTCGCGCCACGTCCGCAAGCGGAACATATGTTTTGGTAGTAATCTCTCCCATAATGAGGAGCAATCCGGTTGTTGCACATGTTTCACAAGCTACCCGGGCATTTGAATCCTCCGCGATGATGGCATCAAGCACCGCGTCTGAAATCTGGTCGCACATCTTGTCCGGATGCCCTTCCGTTACCGATTCTGAGGTCATAAGCCGCATTGTCATGTTTCCTCCCATAATAAGCGCTTGCCTTATCAGACAAGCGCTTGTGTTCCGCCTTATCTGCCGGTGAAACATCACCGCTGGATTTAGCACCTTGCTCTCGCAGGCTGCCGGGCTTCACAGGGCCAGTCCCTCTGCCACTCTTGATAAGGATATTCACTTGCGGCTAATATAGCGCGCTTTTTCACCCGAGTCAAGCCAAATGAACCTTGACAGTGCCTTCCGCTTGGGTTAGTCTTTCTTCAGTTCACGCAGGAGGGGTCGCATGCTGTTTATCGGGATTTGCGGGGCCAGCGGTTCCGGCAAAACCACCCTGGCGGAGGAACTTGTTCAGGCCGTTGGCGCTTCCAGTGTTGTGATTAAGCAGGATGCTTATTACTTTGACCACCGCGAACTGAGCTTTGATCAGCGCGCCAGGCTCAACTTCGATGAGCCTAAAATTTTTGACCATGACCTTTTGCTGCAGGATGTACAAGCGCTATTGAACGACAAAGCCACTACCCGCAAGGGTTATGACTTCACGCAACACGCCCGCTGCGACAGCGATGAGATCGTTTACCCGGGCGATGTCCTGATCCTGGAGGGCATTCACGCCTTTTATGACCCCAGGCTCAGAGATCTGATGTACTTAAAACTGTTTATCAATGTTGAACCTGACATCTGCCTTCTTCGCCGTATCGTCCGGGATATTAAGGAGCGGGAGCGCAGCATTGACAGCATCGCCGAACAATACCTGGCCACTGTAAAACCCATGTATGACAAATATATCAGAAATTATATTCAGTATGCCGACGTTATCGTCACCCGTGGGGGCAAAAACGCCAGAATTGTTGACATCCTGGCGGGTTACCTGCGGGACGCGCTGTATGACTGATTCGAACTTCTAAATGCTCAGTTGCCCTGCCAGAATCCTTAGTCCCATCAGGGCCAGGGTGATCCCCCCGGCCAGTTGGGCCTTGGATTGGTATTTCGCGCCAAACCTGCAGCCAACCAGCGTACCCAGATAGGACAGCAAAAAGGTAATGGCCCCGATAAGCAGAATCGCCAGCCAAATATTCATGTCCAAAGCCGCAAAGGCGAAGCCCGCCGCCATGGCATCAATGCTGGTGGCGAAAGCAAGCACAATGAGTTCAGTGAATATCAAGGGCTTGCAGACCAACGCGCCGCTGCCTTCCTTGACGGCATCCCGGATGAGCTTGACGCCAATAATGGTAAGCAGCACAAACGCAATAATGCGGCCATATGCGCTGATATGCTGCTGCATGCCGCTGCCAAGTGTCCAGCCGATCAACGGCATGGCAGCCTGGAAAAAGCCAAACATAAAAGCAATGAGAATGCTTTCCTTCCAATTACGGCCGCGCATACAGGCGCCTTTGCAGATGGCAACCGCCATCGCATCCATGGATAGGCTTCCGGCAATGATAATTATCTCTGCAAGGCTCATCAGTTTCCTCCTGATTGACCGGCGCATTTTAACAAAGCCGCACAGCCGTGTCAATTTATTACAAATGATTGAACATGCCTATGTTTTGTGCTATGATTTGCTTGCCCGCAGCGCATATTCGTTTACAGACCGGGTGAGTCGACGCATGAAATCCAGCACATCGGGCGTTGTATGTTTGTCTCCGTGGTAAACCGTCGGATAAGGATGTGGACTGAAATGGAAAAGAGAACCAAGAAACGGCTGGCCGGGCTGATCATCCTGGCGGCCATTGCCGTCATCCTTGCGGGCTGTACGGCAACCCCGGACGATTCCGGCAGGAACCAGGCAGGTATCGGAGCCACAGTGGAAGGTCCCTTCCCCATGCGCTCAACCGCGCCTCCGCAGATAGCCACGGCTACTGTGGCGCCTATCGTCACTCCCCCTGGCACGGGGAGTCTGGGCACCACCACATTGTCTCCCTGGGGCATTAATACGCCCGACCCCAGCGGCTTTATTACCCCTACCGCTACATGGGGAGGCGGGATCATCAGCCTGACTGTATCCCCCAGCATCACCCCCCAGCCCACCAGCAGTGTGCTGAAGTTGGGCGCTGAAGGCCCCGCAGTCCGCAGCCTTCAGCAGAGGCTGAAAGACCTGGGCTATTACAAGGGCTCGGTTGATGGCGACTTCGGCGCTGGCACGGAATCTGCCCTCAAGCAATTTCAGAGCCGAAACCGGCTGACAGTGGATGGTATTGCAGGCCCTGCCACATTGAACCGCTTAAACTCCTCCCAGGCGCTTCCGCCAACTCCTTCGCCCAGGCCGACCCCCCGCGTAACACCTACGCCGCGGCCCACAGCAACGCCACGGGTGAATCCCAATGTATTCCTGAGGAACGGTTCCACCGGTGCCGATGTAAGGCGCCTGCAGGAGCGGTTGATCGATCTGGGTTACCTCAGCGGTAACCCCACCGGACGCTTCAATGACGTCACCGAACAGGCTGTATACGCCTTCCAGCGGCGCAATGTTTCCTATGCGGATGGCATCGCTGGCCCAATGACGCTTGAAAAACTCTATTCCTCCTCCGCACGGGGCACTTCTTCGTCCGTTGGTGTGATTGGTGTGACCCTTGAACGTGGTATGAGGGATTCGGCAGCCGTACGCAGGCTGCAGCAAAGGCTTAAGGAACTGCGCTTTTACAATGGCGCTGTAGATGGCGACTTCGGCATCAGCACAGAAACCGCCGTTAAGGACTTCCAGGCAGCAAACGGCCTGACGACTGATGGCAAGGCAGGGGAAACGACGCTCAACCGCCTGTTCAGCAGTGATGCCAACGGCGCTGGCTCAGGAACGCCCCGGCCGCCATCCGCCGGTACCCCAACTCCTATCCCTTTCTATGTTGATGTCACCCCCAATCCCCAGGGCGGATATGTTACCTTAAGAGAAGGCAACTCCGGCGCACTGGTACGCAATCTCCAGCAGGCTCTCAAAGATCAGGGCTATTTCAATCTGACAGTTGATGGGCTCTATGGCGTGGGTACCTCGGACTCTGTCCGCGAGTTTCAGCGGCGCAAGGGCCTTTCTCAGGACGGGGTAGCCGGGCCCGCTACCCAGCGTATCCTCTTTGAAGGCAACTATCCCAGCGGATCATAAGCGCTGACAATAGGCATTGGCAAATGAAATTCACCCCTGGCTTCGCCGGGGGTGATCGCTTTGGAGTGGATTCAGAACAGCGCCTCGGAAAACTCCTTTGGATTGAAAGGCTGAAGATCGTCTATTCCTTCCCCGACGCCGATGTACCAGACCGGTACGTTCAACTCCCGCCTGATGGCGATTGCGATTCCGCCCTTGGCCGTGCCATCCAGTTTGGTGAGGATAATCCCGTCAATATCCACCACTTCCTTAAACAGCTTGGCCTGGTTAAGCCCGTTCTGGCCGGTGGTGGCGTCCAGAACCAGCATGCAGCGCATACTGGCCTGGGGATATTCCCTGTCGATGACGCGCCTTATTTTGCCCAACTCATCCATCAGGTTTTTCTTGTTGTGCAGCCTGCCCGCTGTATCAACAATCAGGAGGTCGGTATTCCTGGATTTAGCGGACTGGACAGCATCAAACACCACCGCAGCCGGGTCAGCGCCCATCTGCTGCCTAATCAACGGGACTCCGGCGCGCTCAGCCCACACCTGAAGTTGGTCATCGGCCGCCGCGCGGTAAGTGTCGGCAGCCGCCAGCATCACGCTGCGCCCCACTTCCTTGAAGCGCATGGCCAGCTTCCCCACGGTAGTTGTTTTGCCAACCCCATTTACGCCCACCACCAGCATAACCATTGGCCATTTGAGCGAAGGGCGGGGAATGTCCATCTCCTGGATGATGATTGACTGCAGCATCGCCTTGGCCTGTTCCGGGTCCTTGACCCGCGAATCCCTGACCTGTTGCCTTAGGGCTGCAATAATGTGCTCAGTCGCTGCCACCCCCACATCACCTAAAAGCAGGATATCCGTCAATTCCTCAAAAAAATCGTCATCTATCTGGCGGATGTTCCTGGCCAGTTCGTCAATTTTCCCGGTCATATTGCCGCGGGTTTTACTGAGGCCTTCTTTCAGCCGGGCGAAAAATCCTGCCATATTCACTCCTTATGCCGGGTAATTCTGTAAACTCACGGAAATCATATCTGATACGCCTTTTTCGCGCATTGTCACGCCGTAAAGCGTGTCACAACGGGCCATGGTGCCCTTGCGGTGCGTCACCACAATGAATTGGGTTTCTTTTGCATACTCCGCCAGGTAATCAGCAAAGTGCACAATATTGGCGTCATCCAACGCCGCTTCGATTTCGTCCAGCACACAAAATGGGGTGGCCTTGAGTTCCAGCATCGCAAAGAGGATAGCGATGGCGGTCAAAGCCCGCTCGCCACCGGACAACAAGCTTAAAAGCTGCAGTTTCTTGCCCGGGGGCTGAGCCTCAATGAGTATATCACAACCCAGCGGATCTCCGGGGTCGCTGAGGCTTAAGCGCGCTTGTCCGCCTGAGAAAAGGCGCTTGAAAGTCTCTCCAAAATGATTGTTCAACAGCTCAAAGGCTGTTACAAACTGCTTTTCCATCTCCTTCTGCAGGCGCTCAATGAGCTGGTTTAGGTCTTCCCTTGCTTTATTGGCGTCTTTCTGCTGGGCGGTCAACCCATCATAGCGTGCCCTGGTCTGGGCGTAATCCTCTATGGCATGGATATTGACGGGACCCATGTCCCTGATTGTCTGGCGCAGTTGGGCCGCTTCATTTTCAGCGCCCGGCAGGTCCAGGGACAGGTTTCCCCGCATCACATCTGCCGCGGAATAAGTGAGTTCATAGCTGTTCCAGAGGGTGCTTGCAAGGGCATGCTGTTCATCCTGCAGACGCGTCAATGACAACTCACTTCGGTGCAGTTTTGCACTGTCTTCCTGCAATCGCTGATGCAGGACCTCCATTTCCTCGCTGCACTGTTTTTGGGCCTGCTGGATCTGCCGCCGCTTCTGGTCAAGGCCAGCCATTTCATCCCGGGCTGAAGCCAGGCGCCCTTGAAGGGAAATGTTCCTTAGAGCATCCTCTTCCTGGCTCAGGGTTAGCGCTTCGATCCTCTCCTCCAGTTTTTGCTGATCGCCTTTGGCCTTTTCCTGCTGAGACCTTATCCTTGAAAGCTCCTTGTTCAGGCGATTGCGGTCATGCATCAGGAAGTTGATCTGGTGGCTCAGTTCCTGGCGGGCGGCCAGCGCTGCAGCCGTTTTTTCCCGCTGCAGGTCCATCTCCTGTCGCAGGGAGGCCAGCGCCGTTTTCAGCTCAATCTCCTGCTGCGCCAGAAGTTTCTGATCTGTCTCCATAGCCTGGGCTTCGTTATCCGTACGGCTAAGATCCTGCTGCAAGTCGATGATGGTGGTTTCCAGTTGGGCAATGGCGCCCTGTACTGCATCAAGCTTCTGTTTGGCGTTATTCAGGGCAGTCTGGGCGTTGCGAACGCGCTCCTCTTCCCGGGCGAGGCCGATCTCTTCATCCTGGGCTTTTGCTTGTATTGCCGCCACCGAGCTGTCCTCTTCCTGAAGCTTCTTCAAGGTGGCATCCGCTTCCTGGGCCAGCCTCGCCACTACCGCTTGCTCCCTTAAAATACTGGCAGACAGTTCTTTTATTTCACGCTCCCTACCCAGAAAGCTGGCACTCCGGGTTGCGCTGGCGCCACCCGTTATGGCGCCCCCAGCGCGCATCACATCCCCCTGCAAGGTCACCACATGAAATGACTGGCGCCCCGCACGGGAGATTGGGATAGCATCGCTAAGCGTCCTCACCACAATTGCCCGTCCCAGCAAGTTTTCCACAATCGGTCGGAATACATCATTCGTATCTACCAGGTCGCTGGCTACCCCCAGGCAACCTGGCATGTCCAGCAGCCTGCGTTCCTGGCCTGACAGCGTCTTTGGGCTGATAGCACTGATGGGCAGGAAGGTAGTGCGGCCAAGTTTGTTCTCCCGCAGATAGTCAATCAGGCGCTGTGCAGTTTCCTCGTCATCGGTCACGATGTTCTGGAGAGTATTCCCCAAAAGCATTTCGATAGCGGTTTCCATTTCTCTTGGCACAGTGACGAGTTGCGCCAATACACCCCTTACCTTTGGCATCTGGCGGGCATATTTAAGTGCCTGTCGCACAGGCTGAAAATAACCCTCCAGGCCCTGGGATAATTCCCTGAGGGTATCATGGCGGCTCTCGTCCTGGCGGATTTTGGATTTGAGCGTGCCAAGGTCGCGCATCATTTCCTGATAGCGCTCATGGCCGCTTCTGGCCTCCTTTTCCTTTTTGGCAAGTTCTGCAAACAAGCCCTCCATCATTCGCTTGGCGTCTTCATGCCTTCCCTTTGCAGCATCCAACTGCCCAGCCTGGTTATCCTGAGCTTTCTCCAGCACAGCCCTCTCTGCTTGCAGTTCGTCCCGGCGTTTGGTGGCCTGGTCCAGCATCATCTGTTGGCGCACCCTGTTCTCCCGTGCCCCGCTTAATGAGCCGGCTGATTTCAGAATCCGTGAACGGTGTGCTTCAAGGGCTTCTTCTGCCGTTGCCACAGCGCTGGATTTTTGGCCAAGGAAGGCCTCCTCCTGCTCCCATGTGTGGCTTAGGCTCTGAAGGCGCGCACTCACCTGGCTTTCTTCTTCCTGGCTTTTTTCAGCCAAGGCCTTTAGCTCCAGGTATTCCTCGAGGAACTTATCCACAGCCTGATTCAGGCGGCTGAAATCTTCCTGTGCCATTTCCAGTTCGTCTATGCGGCGCTGGGACAGCAGGCGATGTTCCTGCCAATCCGTTTCAAGCTCCGCCAATACTTCTTTTGCCCTGTCCGATATGGCCTCCTGGCTTGTAAGCTCCGCATCCAGCTCATTCCGTTTGGCTTTTAGCAAAAGAAGATCTTTTTCGTGCCGGGCAATCATCGCCTTCATCCCGGCAACCTTTTCCTCAAGGGTGCTCATCCGTTCTTCCAGGCGATCGTGACGCCAGAGGAAGATATTGATATCCAGCAACTTCAGCCTCTCTGCATTCAGGATATACTGCTGGGCTGCCTGGGCCTGCTCTTTCAGGGGGATCAGCCGACCGGACAATTCCTCAACCAAGTCCATCACGCGGGCTAAATTATCCTCAGTACGCTGGAGTTTTCTGAGTGCCTCTTCCTTGCGTGAGCGGAAGGCTGCAATGCCTGCAGCTTCCTCAAATGCCGCCCGTCGCTCCTCGCCTTTGTTGGAAAGGATTTCGTCGATGTGCCCCTGGCCGATAAGTGAATAACCTTCCTGCCCGATACCGGTATCCCGGAACAGCCCTAAAATGTCCTTCAGGCGGCATTGTTTCTTATTCAGGGAATACTCCCCTTCCCCACTGCGATATACCCGCCGGGTTACCATCACCTCGCTGTGCGGGTCATTGAGCGTGCCATCAGCATTGTCGAAGATCAGGGATACCTCGCAGTAAGGCATCATCTTGCGCGTTTGCGTGCCGGCAAAGATGACATCTTCCATTTTGGCTCCCCGCAAAGCCTTGGCACTCTGCTCACCCAGCACCCAGCGCATGGCGTCGGCGATATTGCTTTTTCCTGAACCGTTTGGCCCCACAATACCGGTAATACCATCATCAAAAGTGATGATGGTCCGCCGTGGGAACGATTTGAAGCCAAATAGCTCAAGCCGGGATAATTTCATTGCTGCGCTTCTTCTGTTTTCAGTATTTCCAAAGCTTTTTGGGCTGCCAGCTGCTGAGCCGACTTGATGGTATTTCCCCAGGCACGCGCCAATTCACGGCCTGAGGCGTAAACGGCTGTTTCGAAGGTCCGCTGATGAGGAGGTCCCTTTTGGCCTGTCAGTTCGTACGCCGGTTGGGGGTGCCCCTGCCCTTGGAGGTGGGCCTGCAATGCGCCCTTGGCGTCCAGTGCTGTGTCCGTCTGCGGGATAAGTTGAGACCAAAGGCGGTTAACCAATCCTCCCGCGGCTTCCATGCCGCCATCCAGGAATACTGCGCCGATGACTGCCTCCATGGCATCCGCCAGCAAAGAAGCGCTTTGCCGCCCACCAGCGCGCACCAGTTCGGGCTGCATCCGTATATAAGACCCAAGATCTAGGTGATTGGCCAACTCAAACAGCGCCGCCTCGCACACGAGCTGCTGGCGCCGCCTAGTTAAGCTGCCTTCATCATCTTTTCGTTTTTGACTGAAAAGCTGCGCGCTGATGCACAGCTGCAGCACCGCATCTCCCAGGAACTCCAGGCGCTGGTTGTTCTCCTCCCGGGAGAGGGAGGCATGGGTCAGCGCACGGGAAAGCAATTGCTGATCCTTGAAAGAGTAGGCCAGCGCATCCTCAAGAGTCCTTAAATCCGGCATTCCGCCTCCACACGAAAAAGGGCTGCCGGCCATTGGCGCAGCAGCCGGCCTGCCCCGCTGTCAGCCCTTGCGCGACTCAATGTAGTTGACTACATCCCCAACAGTTTTGAGGTTGGTGATGGCACTGTCCTCCACTTGAAGGTCGAAAGCGTCTTCCAGATCCATAATCAATACCATGACGTTGGCGCTGTCTGCCCCCAGATCTTCCACCAGTTTGGCGTCCATGCTGACCTTCTCGGGGCTTACCTTCAATTGGTTGGCGATGAGTTCAGACACCTTTTCAAATACCATGTTTCTTTTCCTCCTGCTGATCATTGTCCGAGTTGGATTGGGCCTTGATAGCTTCCTCAATAGCCGGGGCAACACCGCCGCGCACCATGCTGGCTGCTTGGCGTATGGCGCTGGCAATCGCACGGGCATTACTGGAACCGTGGGCTTTAACCACCGCGCCCTGAACACCCAGCAGTGGCGCACCGCCCACTTCGGTATAATCCATCCGCTTTTTTACGCGCCTGAACGCATTCCTGGCAAGCAGCGCGCCCAGTTTGCTGCGCGTATCGCTCATCAGCTCACGCTTGATGATGCCCATCAGCGCCTCCGCGATGCCCTCTGTGTATTTAAGGATGAGGTTGCCGTCAAACCCGTCACACACGATGACATCCGCATGGTCAGCAGGGATATCGCGTCCCTCAATGTTGCCCACAAAAAGGACAGGTGCCTTTTTGAGCAACTGGTGTGCCTGGCTGTAGAGCAGGTTACCCTTCTCCTCCTCAGCGCCATTGTTTACAAGGCCTACCCGAGGTTCCTTGATTCCCATTACCCGCTTCATATAGGCATCACCCATGATGGCGAACTGCGCCAGCCACTCCGGACGGCTGTCCACATTGGCGCCGCAGTCGATCAAAAGAAATTGCCCGTTGCTGCTTGGAATCAGCGGCGCCAGCGCTGGCCGCTCAATGCCTGGAATCCGGCCCAGACGCAGCATGCCGCCCACCAACACAGCCCCTGTGGGACCTGCCGATACAAAAGCGTCTGCCTCCTTGGCCCGCAAAGCCAACATACCCATCACAACCGCGCTTTTCTTTTTCTGGCGAATCGCCATCGCCGGGGATTCATGGTTGTCGATCCCCTCAGGCGCATTGGCAAGGGCGAGCCTTCCCCGTATGTCCCCGGCCTCATCCAAATAAGGCGTGATGGTATCCATTGGCCCCGCCAGGGTGATGAAAAGATCGGGATCGTTGCGGACAGCCTCAATTGCCCCGCGGCAAGTGGCCTCGGGAGCGTGATCCCCGCCCAGGACGTCCAAAAATACTCTGATCATTTATCTCCTGATGGCTTGTGCTCTTTGGCATAAACCGCGGCTATTCTAACATACAGCCCAAAAGTTGACAAGCATTGGCCGGGCTTGAAACATGCACCAAAACCAAGTATACTGTAGGTGACTGGAGCGGAATACCTCTTCCGCGCAACCGAACAGGAGGTACAAGGTAGGTATGAAACTGATTATTGCCATTGTCCAGGATGAGGATGCGTCCCATTTAGTCAGCGAACTGATGGGTGAAGGATACGGCGTAACCAAATTGGCGACCACAGGCGGCTTTTTACGCGCCGGGAACACAACGCTTCTGGTTGGCGTTGAGGACGACCGTTTTGATGACTGCATGGCTGTTATTGAAAAGGTATGCAAAAGCCGAAAGCAGATTGCCACTTCCCCCGTTACCATGGGTGGCGCCACAGGTATGTATGCCCCCTATCCCATTGAGGTCACAGTGGGCGGCGCCACGGTATTCGTGCTAAGCGTCGAGCAGTTCCTGAAAATTTAGCGCTTTGTCTCATCGTCCAGATTATTCCGCACCCGCCGAACTCATAGATGTTTTCAGCGCGGTTTCGGCGCCTCTGAAACATCTGATTTTCAGTTACCTTTCGGGCCAGGCGCCTCAGTCGCTGATGCTTTCAGGCCCATTTGGCGTTGGCAAAAGAACGCTGGCAAAGCTCCTTGTCCTTTGCCTTTTCTGTGAAAACCGAACGGACGCGCCCTGCGGGAAGTGCAAAGCCTGCCGGCGCATCACATCCGGATTCCACCCCAATTGCCTGCGGCTGGGCCTTCTGCCCAATACAAAGAGCATCAAAATCGACCAGGTGCGCGAAATATTGGCTCAACTAAGCCAATATCCCCTGGAATCCGGCCGACGGGCAGTGATTCTTGAGGACTTTGACCTTTTCACCGTGCCCGCCCAGAACGCGTTGTTAAAAGCTATTGAAGAGCCGGATGAAGTGACGGTGTATATTTTAACCGCAACGAATGAAAAATCCGTGCTCCCCACCATCCTTTCCCGTTGCAGGTTCCAGCGTTTGCCGGCCTGGCCGGATGATTTGCTTGAATCACACCTAATCAGCCAAGGGTTTTCCACTCAGACAGCACGGGACTTGGTTCCCCTGTCCGGCGGGAGCCCCGGAACCGCGGTGAGAATGGCGGGTAACGAGGATTTCTGGGCACTCAAATCCCGCGCTGACACGGTTCTCTTCTCCCCTGCTGATCTCTCACAGATACCTGAAATTTCAGAACAGCTTAAGGAGTTTCGCCAGGAAGCTGAACAACTGCTGAACTATCTGGAAGCAAAAGCCCTCGCTTCCTTCAGCGCTGGTGCCCCTGAGCATCCAGATCCCGAGGCTTATTATGAAGCATCCCTGAAGCACCGGGCCATGCTGGAATCCCTCTTCCTTGCCCGGCGACAGCGCGCGTCCAATGTGACATGGCAGGGGATTGCGGATCAACTATTACTTAATATTTTGGAGGATAATCAACCATGCCCATGGTAATTGGCGTTCGTTTTGTTCAAGCCGGCAGGCTCTATTATTTCAACCCCGGTACGCTTGCCCCAATGGTCGGGGACTCGGTTGTAGTAGAAACCCCCAGGGGAGCTGAAATTGCGCAGGTGGCGGAATCCACACATGAGGTTGATGAAATACGATTAATACCTCCGCTGCGCAGTGTTTTGCGCATGGTGACTCCTGGTGACCTGGAGCAGCAGGCACAGCGTATAGAGCGGGAGAGGGAAGCCTTTGCAATTTGCCACGAAAAGGTGAATGAGCATGGGCTTGACATGAAACTGGTCAGGGTGGAGTACACCCTGGACCAAAGCAAACTGATGGTGTATTTCACCTCCAACGGCAGGGTCGATTTCAGGAAACTGGTGAAAGACCTGGCCGCCGTCTTCCGCACGCGCATCGAGCTAAAGCAGATTGGCGTTCGGGATGAGGCGCGGATGATTGGTGGCTTGGGTCCCTGCGGCCGCTCTCTTTGCTGCACTCAGCATCTCAAGGATTTTCAGCCTGTTTCAATCCGCATGGCCAAGGACCAGAGCCTGTCGCTTAATCCGACCAAAATTTCCGGCGTATGCGGCCGGCTGATGTGTTGCCTGGCTTATGAGCATGAGCAGTACCAAAAAACCCGCAAGCAGATGCCCAAGATCGGCAAAGAGGTCATCACCCCTGACGGGCGGGGCATAGTGGTTGACCTGAATCCCTTGCTGGAGACCATACGTGCCCGCGTTCAGCATGGTGATGGCACCGAAGTCCGGGAGTATCGCCTGCAGGATATTAAACGTTTGCAGCCGCCTCCTCCTGCCGGCGAACCCAGGATCCCAAAGAAAAAAGAAGCTGCAGATGACGCGCTCAGCGCTGTCATGCCGGATGACGAGGAATTTATTGGAACAGAGGTAGATATGTTAAGTGATTCCAAAGAAATCATTGATGACTAAGCGCTGAATCCTCCTCCGGCGTGCAAAAATGGAAGCCTCCCGCGGCTTCCATTTTGCCTTATAAACCGCCAACTCAGTATCGGTACTTCTTCAGTTCATTGAATATTTTTGCCGCCAGCGGGGCTGCTGCCTGACCGCCGCCGCCGCCATCCTCCACCACCACACACAGCGCAAAGGGAAGATCAGGCTCATCCAGGAAACCAATGAACCAGGCGTTTGTCTGCTCCTGACCCGTTACTTGGGCTGAGCCAGTCTTGCCGCAAACCTTCAGGCCTGATACTGCAGCCGCGGTGGCAGTGCCCCTTGTAACCACTGCGCGCATGGCGTCGGCGATGATGTCCGCTTCAAAAGCCTGGAGTGGGTATCTGTACGCCCTGGGGGAAAGGCTTGCTATGGTGTTCCCAGCATCGCTTATTGCCTGGAGCAGAATTTTGGGTTCCATCATCACGCCGTCATTGGCGATGGCCGAGGTGATCATGGCCATATGAAGCGGCGTTAACAGCAATGCACTTTGTCCAGGGCCCGTCCAGGCAACCTCCTTGCTTACCCGGTTTGTTTTGGGATAAGCTGAGTTTTCCACGACCAAATCAGTAAACAGAAAATAGTCGTCCATGCCAAATGCCTGGCTGGCCCGTCGCATTGCTTCATCGCCCAATTCCAGGGCTATTTTGGCGAATGTAATGTTGCAGCTGACCTCGACGGCCTTTTTCAGATCGATCGTGCCATGGGAGGCCATCCCGGCATCGGTGATCACCGTGTCTCCCACTTGATAGGCGCCAGTGCATTCATAGGTCCTTGCCATGGCGTCCGGGATATTTTTCAGCGCTGCAGCCAGTGTCACCACTTTGAAAGCCGATCCTGGCGCGCTCAACCATCGGGTGGCCTTGTTCCAGAAAGGTTTGTTCGGGTCCGCTTCTATATTCCGGGGAATGTTCATGGGATCAAACAGAGGGAAAGACATTAAGTTCAACAATTCTCCCGTCCTGTAGTTCATCACAACCACAGCGCCCGCTTTTTCTGCCGGGAACGCGCGGGCTATGAATCGCGACAGGCTGGCATCCACAGAGATTCGCAGATCATTCCCCCGACGCTTCACCCCTGAAATCGCTTGGCGGAGCCTCTCGCCAAATGAATCGCTGAAGCCATAAAGGTACTGGGCCATAAATGATTCTACACCATAAGCGACATTATTTTCGCTGTCCCCTACCACATGCACCATGGCACTGCGCACTGCGGCATCGTTGCTGTAATATCGTTTACCCTCTTCATCGCTGCTGGCCAGCAACACACCGTTGCGGTCAAAGATGCGGCCAGGAATAACATCGTTTTTCTGCTGCCTGGCGAAGGTATTGACGGATGAAGAAAACCAGCGGTTGCCAAAACTGCCCAGGCTGTAAGCGCCATAACCCACCAGGGAGGCCAGAAGCACCAACACAGCCAGCACGATGATACGGATATTGCGCTTGATGAGTTTCATCAGCCCTCCTCCCCGATAAGTGCTATCATTTGGTCCTCCTTGATATCCTCTTGATTGACACTTGCCACACCCTGCAAAAGCCCCAGGATTCCGAGGCTGCTGATCAGGGAAGTGCCCCCGTAGCTCACAAACGGCAGCGTCACGCCGGTCAGGGGGATCAGTTTGATGTTACCCCCGATTATGACAAAAGCCTGAAGAGCGATGAATGAAGAACAGCCCAACGCCAGCAGCGTGTGGAACTTGCTCCGGGAACGCATGGCGATGCTGATGCCCCGCATAAAAATGAGCGCGTAAACCGCCACCACACAGGCGCCGAAAAGCACACCGAATTCATTGATGATGACCGAAAAAATAAAATCTGTTGCGTACTCAGGGATGACTTTGGCATTCCCCAGGCCAAGGCCCGTCCCCCACAGGCCGCCATTTGCCATGGCAATAAGTGACTGGACAATCTGATAGCCGCTGCCGCGGGGGTCTATCCATGGATCAATCCATATGGACACACGCCGCCGGACATGGCTGAAAATGGAATAGCCCAACACGGCACCTGCAGCAGCGCCAGCCGTCCCCAGGCTCAGGACAGTCAGGCTGCCGGTGGCGCTGAACACCATGATCAGGGTGATGGCGTAGTACAGGAGGGCTGTGCCCAGGTCTTTCTGCAACATCAGCAGCGCCAAAGAAATGCCCGCAAAGACGACTGAGGTGAGAACGCGCCTGCGTGAGAGCAGGAAAGCCAGCACCACCAGGTGGGCAAGCTTCACAATTTCGCTGGGCTGGAAGCTCACACCAAACAGGGCGATCCATGCCTTGGCGCCGTTGCGCTCTTCGCCAAAAAAAACGGGAAGCGCCATAAAGACCACGGCAGCCACCGCTATCATGGGCACAGTGGCTTTTAGGCGCTGCCAGAAACGGATGTAGAGGATGCCCATGACCATAACACCTACGCCAATGGCGTAGTTGTAAATCTGGCTGATGCCCCGCGCCGGATCCGTCCGGTACAGAGTGAGGATTCCCAGGGCGCACAGAAAGTTCACCAGCGCCAGGAGCAATGTGTCTGCGGGGAAGAGCCGGGGCAGCAGCAGGGTGGCGGCATAGATGCCAAAGGGAACCAGAACCGCCAGTGCGAAGGTGAACCAGTCAAAATCCTTCAGCCCCAGCAGCACAAAAGCGGAAAACATGAAGAGCATCACGGGCTTGACCAAACGGCGCTCAGCCGGGCGCTGCCTGTCAGTTTCCATCCTGGCCCTCCCAATTCCTGGAAGGCGGCAACAAGGACTCCTCGGTGTATAGGCCCTCCTCAGGCAATTCAGGCTGAACCTCCTGAGCCCATACCGGCAGAGCCATCCCATACCCATCCTCGCCCGGTGGCATGGGCGGCGGGGATTCCATCACCATTTGCCGGGCCCATGCATCCTCAGGATTCTCATACTCCGGGGAGTATGGCAGGGAATGCCTCTCCGGTACATCCAATCCCTCAAACAGGCGGAAGCGATAGGCTTTTTGCCCCAAATCCAGCACTGAACCATGCAGCGCATAATCCCCGCTGGCATCAATGAGTTCATCATCAAGGCGCAGGCTGTGCTTATGGTGGCTGGGAATAAGTTTAAGGCCATGCCCAGC